>JANYEA010000118.1 GCA_025363385.1 Bacteroidota bacterium
TCTCCACTTAATATTCTTTTATCTGGTGGTTGGGCCCATTTCCATACGTCATACGTTAATGAATTTTCAACAGCATTAACCACCAATCTTGTTTTACCCTGCGGACATACATGCAGATAACCGGTAATCACAGGCATTACTACAGAACCTGTGGTTATACCAATCGGATCTGAAACAGATGTTGCATCACAACCTTTATCAGAAGTAACCATCACAGAATAATTTCCAGCCGCAGTAATATGGATCGTGTCGCGCGAAGTGGTGGTAAATAATACCCCGTCCTTATACCATGTGTAAGTATATCCCGATGTAAAATTGGTCACCGTGATGATACCTGATTGACCATTGCAAAGATGGAGATTTGGTGCGGTCAATATTGCTTTCGCGGGTTGTGTATTAACAGTTACTATAGCACTACCATTAACCGTATTTACGCAAGTATTCATCCCTGACTCCTGAACACTAATTAACGAGTATGTAAAAATCCCTGGTGAATTTGTTGGCGCAGAAATGGTAGCTGTATTACCCGAATTAGAAGTTACTGTTTGATTGGCTCCATTGTTTATTTTGTACGTAAATATATAAGGAGCAGTTGCATTTGTCCCCGTAAAGGTTATTGATGGCGCTGCACCAAATTGACAAACTGAAACAGTTCCCGCAATCGTAGCTATTGGCAATGGATTTACGGTGATTATTACAGAATCATTTGCAGTATTGGTACAAGTCGTTCCACTTGATTCCTCCACACTTACCAAATGATACACATAACTACCCGGTATATTTGTTGGCGCAGAAATAGACACACTATTGCCAACTGTTGTCGTTACTGTTTGATTTGTTCCTCTATTAATATTGAAAGTAAATGTATAAGGCGCTGTAGCTCCGTTACCAGAAATTAGTATTGTTGGTGCCGCACTGTTTTGACAAACCGAAGTTGTTCCAGTAATCATAGCCGTTGGCAATGGATTAACAACTACTGTAGCTGAACCCAAAGCATTGTTTACACAAGAACTGATTCCCGATTCTTGAATACTTACTAAACTGTAAATAAATATTCCAGCTGTAGCAGTTGGAACACTTACAGCAACTGAATTACTGGAACTGGATGTCGAAACTGTTTGAATTGCTCCTCCATTTATTTTATAAATAAAAGTAAAAGGTGCAATCCCCGAGTTACTGCTAAATGTAATTTGTGGAGTGCTACTATTCAAGCAAACAGTGGCACTTCCTGCAATGGTAGCAATTGGCAACTGACTAATGACCACAGTTGCAGAACCTGTAGCGGTATTAATACATGCTGTGGAACTTGATTCCTGTACACTAACTAAAGAATATGTAAAATACCCGCTGGTTGTTGTTGGTACACTTAGGGTTGCTGTGTTACCACTGGTCGAAGTAATAGTTTGATTGGTACCGCCATTGATTTTATATATAAAAGTATAAGGTGCTGTTCCACCAGTTCCCGTAAAACTGATCAGAGGCGAAGGCGCATTTTGACAAATATTGGCAGATCCTGTAATAGTTGCATCAGCCCTCTGATTAACCGTTATAGTTGCAGAACCACTTGCTGTATTAATGCAAGAATTAATACCAGACTCTTGAACACTAACCAGCGAATAGGTAAATATTCCGGAAACCGAGGTTGGAACGTTTAGAGATACACTATTGCCTGAGGTGGTTGTTATTGTTTGATTAGCCCCCCCATTAATTTTATAAACAAAAGTATAGGGAGCCATTGCACCGCTGCCTGTAAATGTAATGGAAGGCGCCGAACTATTTTGACAAACAGATGTTGATCCTGTAACGGTTGCACTTGGTAATGGATTGACAACAACAGTTGCATTGCCACTAGCTGAATTACCACATGATATTCCACTTGACTCCTGTACACTTATCAATGAATAAATAAATGTTCCAGCTGAATTGGTGGGCACATCAATTGCTACTGAATTGCCTGTGATGGTATTGATAGTTTGAACACTTCCTCCGTTTATTTTAAAAGAAAATGTATAAGGCTGCGTTCCACCACTACCAGTGAAAATAATTTGTGGCGAACTACTATTTTGACAAACTGAATTGTTACCTGTAATAGTTGCTGTTGGAAGTGGGTTTACAAGCACCGAAGCCGAACCATTTGCAGTATTAACACAAGAATTAACACCAGATTCTTGAACACTAATTAGAGTATAGGTAAACAATCCTGCAGACGAAGTAGGAACATTTATTGAAACACTGCTACCAGATGTGGTGGAAATAGTTTGGTTGATTCCCCCGTTGATCTTATAAGTAAATATATAAGGTGGTGTAGCCCCGCTACCAGTAAATGTGATGGATGGCGATTGTCCAAATTGACAAATAGAAGCGGTTCCTGAAATAATTGCTGATGGCAATGGATTGACCACAACTGTAGCAGATCCACTTGCATTATTCGAACAAGTTGAACCGCCGGATTCAGAAACACCCACCAAAGAATAAGTGTAAATACCTGCGGAACTTGTCGGAACATTGATGGAAATACTATTGCCCGAGGTTGTAGTAATCGTTTGATTTGCGCCATTATTAAATTTATAAGTAAACGTATAAGGTGCCGTTCCACCACTACCATTAAAAGTAATTGCAGGTGGAGTACTATTTTGACAAATGGTGGTTGATCCTGAAATGGATGCATTGGGCAATGGATTGACAACGGTGGTAACTGATCCTGACGTTGCCTTGCAACCATTCGCATCCGTCACCATTACAGAATAGGAACCTGATGCATTAACTACAATACTATTGGTAGTTGCTCCATTACTCCATAAATAAGAAGAGCCAATACTTGATGAAAGTGTAACAGAATTACCGGCACAAAAACTTGTTGGCCCAGATGCGCTTATAAACGAAGTTCCTACTGTATAATAGCTGACTGTAACAACAGCAGAGCTTGCCGCACAACCATTTTTCATAACCGTTACGGAATAGGTTCCTGGCCCAACTGTAATAGTTTGAGTTGTTGCACCCGTGTTCCAGAGATAACTATCGTAACCTACTCCTGCATCTATCAATTTGGTTTTACCGGGACATACAAAAAAAGAAGTACCAGGGGCTGGTATTGGGCAATTGCCTGTTGCGATCGCTACCACATTACTATTTGCACTTGAACCACAAACGTTGCGGTCAACTGCAAAATAATTACCTGTAGAACTTACAACCAAAGTATTACCGGTCGTGCCATTTGACCAGATAATATTGGTACCCGATGAAGTCAGTGTCGCACTAGCTCCATTACATAATAACTGATTGCTTGGTGGGTTGACCGTTGGCGCTGTTGGTTTATTGAGATTAGTAATGATAACCATAGTACTATTAGGCCCAGAACCACAACTAGGATTTGATTCCCATGCATAATAATTACCTGGACTAGTAACTGTAATACTGTTACCAGTGGCTCCTGTAGACCAATGCAGCACACCACCACCAGTGGCGGGGGATCCACTGATGGTTTGTCCTGCCCCATCACATAGCAATATCGTTCCAGATACATTTAAGGAAGGCGCTGGTGGTGTGCTATTGGTTATAATATTAACTACATTACTAGAGAGACTAGTTCCACAAGTACTAAGCTCACTTGTGGAATAATTACCTGCCGCATTGATTGTGTAAGTGCTACCAAAATGTCCTGTTGATGACCCGTTGAAATACCATAAAACATTAGCTGCTACTGTACCTGTACTGGATAATGTTGTAGAAGTTCCATTACAAAGAGCAAGCGATCCAACAGGTGTAACTGAAGGTGCTGCAGGAGTATTGAGTGTATTTACATTTAATGAAATACTATTAGGACTATTGCCACAGACATTTGATTCCCATGCATAATATGTGCCTGCCGTAAAAATAGTGATGCTGTTCCCCGTTACACCATTGTTCCAATGAATCACACCCCAGATGAAGAGGGACTGGTAGAAAGCACCTGTCCAACACCATTGCATAACGTCATGTTACCACTTAAACTGAGTGTTGGAGCAGGTGCTATATTATTGGTACTAATAGTGATTGCATTACTATTAGCACTGATACCGCAGCTATTTACTTCATAAGCATAATAGTTTCCAGCTGAATTAACTGTTATACTATTTCCTGTTGCGCCCGTGTTCCAATAAATCGTTCCACCCGAAGAAGGTGTGGTACTTAATATTGTTGTGGCACCATTGCACAAAAGCGTTCCATTGCTGCTGCTGATATTGGGCGCCACTGCTGAAGAAGCAGTAGTAATTATTACTGGATTACTCTCCGGCCCTGCACCACAACTGTTGGATTCATGCACTGTGTAATTTCCTGCAGCAGTTACTGATAACGTATTGGCTATAGTTCCAGTTGACCAGGTATACGTACCTCCGCTACCATTAGCAGTCATAGTCCCAGAAGCCCCATTGCACAAAGGCAATGCCGGCAAACTAATAGTAGGCTTTCCAGGAACAGTACCAGTATTGATAACAACCGTATTGGAAGACGCTGTCTGACAGGCATCACTTACAATTGCATAATAATTTCCAGCAGCACTAACTGTCAGCGCTCCTGTATTATCACCCAATGAAAACACAGAACCATCTTTGTACCAGTCATAGGTAAAACCATAACTGGCATAATTTGGTGATGAAATAAGTTGCGTAGTTACATTTGTACAAACAACAGAAGAAGATGCACTAATATTTGGTGTTGAAAGGATAACAGGATTCGTATAAAGCAATGGAACTGACAGAACTGTTTTATTGGAATGTGTAGTAGTATTTCCAAACTGGTCTATTGCTTCTACATCCATTACCAATTGTTGTCCAGTATTGTTATTGGGGAATGTGGAATACGGGATATCAATGGATAACCACAAGGTCGAAGATGTTCCTAACACTTTAGTTACATTATTAATTCGACTACCATCAAAATAACTAGGATTTAAATTTCCATAGCTTGTGAAAAAAGAACTACCTACAGTGGTTGCAGTATAATTTCCGATCCCAGTATATACACCTGAACTATAATAATAGAAATGATAGATAAATCCTTTGAACGTATTGGAGTTAAAGGACTGCACTTTCCCTGTCTCTCTTATCACAGAACCACTGTTACAATAAAACATCCTATCCACATTTTGTGAAACATTGTACTGTGCTTTTGCTATCGTGATTAACCCGATACATAAAACAAAAAGCATGATTTTTTTCATCTCCGAAATATTAGTAGTTACTTAACTTAAATTTGAGACCAAGGCCAAATGCTGAACGCGCATTACCCATTGCAGTATTGAACAACCATTTTTGCTCTGCAAATACAGAGAGGCAAAAGTTTTCACTCATCCACCATTCCCCAGAAAGAGTACCAACAAACCCATAAGAGATCCTTTGATGCATTTTGAGGCTACTATAAATCCAAGGTTCTGATTCTATTTGACCATTGGCACCAAGTCCCAAACGAAATGCAAAAATGCTTGGCTCACTTGGGTCTTGATTGCTGCTGTATTCCACCAACATGTTTAACCCATAGGCTCGATACCTTAAGCCTTTAAAATTTGAACCTTCCGCAAAGCCTCTTCCTGAAAAATTAAAAACATAATTGGAGAAATGTTCATATCCAACGGATAAGTAATTGCCAGGCATTAAGTTGTTTCCAGCTCTGATTTCAAAAGATTGTGAAAAGGCACTGTCATTCACAAAAACCAATAATAATAGGGCTAAGAACTTCATTTTTGAATTCAATTATTAGTGGTCATTGTACAGGATGGACAAGAGCAGGAAACATCAACATTTCCGGTATTAGAAATTATAGCCATTACTTGGCAGCTACAAGATGTCCCACTGCATTTGGTAGTCGTTACATTCTGAGCAACATTTTGTACATAACTCTTCTGTATCACCATATTACTGCTCCCTTTGTTAGAAGTGTAAAACACGAACGCATAGCTCTTGTTAGCAGAAAACATATAAGAGATACTATCAATGGATTTCAGATTTTCATCTATATGAAATCGCCGAACTTGGCTTTTTACAAGATCGAAGGCTTCATCTCCATTTTTGAAAAAAGGCCTTTTAGAAGGAAGGGAATTGGAATAATCATTTCCAGTTTTAGCACAGGACGAAAGCCATACTAGGCAAGCGAATAGAAACAGTTTTTGCATATATTATTTTTAGCAAAACTGTCCCCATTCGAATAGCATCTTGCGTCACTATTGGTAACTGCTGGAAATTATTTGGTAAGTGTAGTAGAATTTTAAGTAAGTGTTTTATAAGGCACATACAAGGAACACAATAACGCATCTATTTTTTCTATAGGAGGATTTTCGTCATAGTTACTTCCATGAAAAATCGATGGCATTTCATTTATCACAATAGCGCTATAATCTATTAATTTATCAATATTTTTTGTTTGCAATTCTATTCCAAGATTTGCTTTTAAAATAGTCATTAACCCCTCAACAGCAGCATCGTGAACCTTTCCTTCATCACATAATGATTTAATTTTTTCTATCCCCATCTGATACAATTCAATACGATACTGAAAATGTCTTTTCTCATTTATGGCACTATGACCCGCTAATGAAATGCGACCATTATCATAAATTAACAAGGCCTTTGATTTAGTTTGCACTGCAAACGGGTGCCCTTCTTTTAGCCACTCATTGAACACTTCCATTTCCATTGCAATTATGGTAACAGAAAACACTTCTTGAAAGAATGATTCAATTTGATTTTGTACCTCCCAGTAATCACAATGTTTTTCTTTTGAAATCAATAGCAATAAATAAAAATGGTTTCCTGATATTTTTTTTCTGGAGGGTTTGATAAAAATACTTTGCGTTTGTATTTCAACTTGTGTAGTGGCCAACACAAATATTTTCTCAGTCTTTACAGTCTGATTTATAAAATCTATTATCTCATTGAAAGTATCTGAAAAGTTCATTTGAATTCTAGTTGACAGACAAAAGCCATAGTCCCTTCAGGCATTAAAAAAACAGCGTGGGACATCTTACAAACCGTAACCGAGGCACCGCGAAGCGCCTACCATACAGAAATGCAAAAAACCCACGCCTTAACGTGAGCGTATTTGCTATTTCCTAGTATGATTTGAAATTTCGCGGTTTTCGGTTACAAGAAAAGCTAAACGCTGTAAAGTATGTATATATTAATTCCTACATGTTAATTTATTAATCTGTTCAAAAATACCATATTTTCTCATGTCAGCCAGTTCTCAAAAGTAAAACTAACAATTGTTCCTGCTTCCTTTTGTTCAAAGTCGTACCTAATCTTATCCTTTGGGAATAGTTTGCCCAAAATATCAATTCGTTCCTTTGTTATTGCAATCCCATGACCGTTTCCTGGTTTATATGGTTTATCCAAAATAAGCTTGCCATTATCGCAAATCGTAATCACTAAATCATCCTCTTTTTTAAGCAATGTAAGACAGATAATACCTTTTTGACCCAAATCTGCCACCCCATGCTTGACAGCATTTTCTATAGTAGGCTGGAGTAACATAGGGGGAAAATCTACACTATCTAAATCAATTTCAGGATCAATATTCAATTCAAATTTGAATTCGAGACCAAGCTGCTCCAATGCAATATATTCTTGCAATTGTTCTATTTCGTCTGATAAATAGATAAATAACCGGTCACTGTTATAAAGTGTCCTTCGCATGATATCTGAAAAGGTATTCAGGTATTCATTTGCCCGCTCATTTTGCTCAGCTATTACCAACCCACCTATTGAACTCATTGCGTTAAAAACAAAATGTGGGTTCAATTTATATTGGCCTTTCTTAAGTTGCTCTTTTAATAGTTCTTCTCCTACTTTTATTTTCCGATTTTGTCGTTTTACAAAATAAACTGGAGAGCTGATTAATAAAAAAATACCAGCAAATACAAAAAGTACAATAGCCCATGTTTTTTGCCACCAAAAAGCAAGTGCATGAATTAGATACGTTTTGGTATTTTGTTCCCCACCATATCGAACTTGCAAACTATAATTATTATTTGCACTGATATTTCTGAGACTCAAAAGATGACCTGTATATCTCCAAGGAGAATTGATAAACTCTTTCTCATTCCAGAGGCGATATTCGATACATGAATCTATGCAAATATTACGGTTATCAAACTGTAACTCAACATGATTGCCCGGTTGTAATACAATGTTGTTATCTAGTAATGGCTTAAAACCAAGTAATGCCTCCTTTGTCCTGTAAGCAGCATCAGATTTTAACTTACTGTCAGACGTGTCTTTCAGATTCAGTTGCTGGTAACCATTGATTAAAGGCGACCAGCCAGATCTCATGATAATAGTTTGTTGGATTAAGTTTTGGCTGCCCTTCCTCCGAAATTGTAACACTATTTTTTGAACAGGTTGTAAAGACAATTCTGCAAGTAATGGATTTTGAGATATTGAATGCCATATGGAAGTTTTATGATCGCCAAATACAATCCTGTATTCAATTTGATCCAGCATTGATTTGTCGATACACTTTTTAACTATCCTTAAAAAAGTGTTGCCACTAATAAGCCTCTTCCTTTGTACTAACGAAACTTTTACCTTTTCCGAAATTGTAATGAACTCTTTGCCTAAATACAATTTATCTGCATACAAATTTGATTCAATGTAGAGTGGAATTGAATCAAAATAAGTGACTCCGCAATGGTTATTATTTTGTGCAAATATGCTCGTAAAACATCCCAAATATAATAATCCAAAAAACCACCCTTTCATATAAGTGCCTCCCGAACCTCCTTCACTTTTCGAGTTGAAACAGGCACCAAAAAGTCATCATTCATCCTTAGCTCATGTACTACATTTCCTTTTGCAAAACTTTTAATTTGCTTGATGTTAACTATAAAAGAATGATGTGGTCGAATAAAACCAAAATCAGCTAGTAGATCTTCATGGAAACGCAATACATTGGTACTAATAATTTTTTTACCATCGTTCATAAAAACATTGGTATGATTATCATTCGCCTCGCATCTACTTATCTCATAAGGATTAATAAATTGAACCCCTTTTATTGAATGCAGTGCTATTCGAGGATCAGTCTTATGGGGATTTCGAACTAGTTCAAGCAGATTTGCAATCTGGCGGCCTGTTTGCTTGTTTTTTAGATTGTTTTGCGCTTTTAGGACAGCTTCAATTAATTCAGTAGGTTTTACAGGCTTTAATAAATAATCCAAAGCGGAAGCCTTCACTGCTTGTATTCCATATTTATCATAACCAGTCACAAAAACTACGTCGAATTCATAGATACCAAGAGATGCAAGCATTTCAAAACCTGACTGCATTGGCATTTGTATATCCAAAAAAATAAGGTCCGGTTTAAGTTTCAATATTAATACTGCCCCAGATTCTGCATTTGAAGCTTCACCTAAAATCTCTACCTGTTTACAATATTTCGCTAACAGGTTTATCAAATGTGCTCGAGCCTTTTGCACATCATCAATTATAATTGCTGTCATCTCTCCTTTCTTATAATAAATCCAGTCTTATTGTTTTCCCATATATTCTATACAATAAAGTAGCATTTCAAAATCTTCATCTTTTAAATTTACTTATGGAATAGTAAATGAATATAATTGCGTTTACATTTATTGTTCCAGAAAAATAAAACCAATTAAATCTATAACTCAATTTAAAAATTAAAGCATCCAAGATATACAGCCATTTTATTAAAGAAAATGATTTTAATCATATACCTATATTATTAAATAAACGAAGTCAATACCAAATATATTTTCAAATTAGGTCAAACGACCTTTCACTCAGGCCAAATTTTCAATATACTATCTTCAATAATCAAAGATGTTTGTTTGGCACTTGAAGCAATCGAATACTATAGTCCTTCGTTCTCCAATTCATCTAATCTTTTCAAAAACCAAATACTGGAGTTTTGGTAGTTCAGTTGTTTTACCAGCACCTTTCATCTAATAGCGCTTCTGTTGCGTCGCACCCTTCAACATATTCTCATTGTTTTTTCTGAAAAACTTCCTATAAAACGATAGTGATTTTCTTCTCAACCCATCCGCCAAGACCGAGAGGGGATTGATAAGAAAACCCCTATCATCATTCATTAACTTAATATTTATTGTATGGAATTAACAGGAACAATCACATCAGACGCAATTGTCTCAACCGTCAAAGGCGACAAAGAAGTTGTCAATTTCTCAGTTGTCATTAATGATCGGTACAAGCCAAAAAATGCACTCGAAGTCAAAGAATTTACTACCTATATCAATGTAGTTTGGTGGATGGGGAAAGGCATTTCCAAGATTCTTAATAAAGGGGCAATTGTTACCATTTCAGGGCGCTTGTACGCAACAGCATATAACGACATTAGCGGCAATGCAAAAGCAAATATTAACTGTCATGCAGACTCAATCAAACTTATCCGTGGTAAAAAATCAGAAACCCCGAAACATCTTGAACCAACAGAATTAACAGAACCCATCCATAACCTCCCTTTCTAATTCAAAACAATTAACAAAATATCATTATGGCACATCAATTACATCTCAACGAACAAACCGGAAAATTTAGTTTCTTCTCTGTAAAAGAAAAAGCATGGCACGGCTTAGGGCAAATCATTGACCAATACCCAACAAGTGCAGAAGCATTGCAGTTTGCGGGTCTAGATTATATTGTAACGAAAGAAGATTTATACACTACAAATTTTCATCCCGACGAGCATATATTGGGAAATAACACAATTATAAAATCACATTTCGCCACCATGCGAAAGGATACCGGGACTGTTCTCGGAGTTGTCGGAAAAGATTATGAAATAGTACAAAATGTAGATGCTTTTGCATTCTTCGATTCAATTGTTGGTGGAGATGGCATCCAATATGAAACGGCAGGAGCATTAGGCAATGGCGAAAGGATCTTCATCACTGCAAAACTGCCCGGATATATAAAAGTTGGCAGTGATGATCTAATAGAAAAATATCTTTTTCTTACCACATCGCACGATGGTTATGGAAGTATAACCGCCGCCTTTACACCCGTACGAATCGTTTGCAACAATACTTTAAATGCGGCACTTAGGAACCATAGTAATGCCATCAAAATCAGGCATACAATAAATGCTAAACAAAGACTCGAACAGGCGCATAAACTGATGGGGATTTCAAATAACCTATCTGTAGAGATCGAGTCCATCTTCAATCGTTGGACCAAGATCCGCATCACTGACAAGCAAGTTTATAAACTTATTCAAACAGCACTGGTTCCTAACAAAGAAGTGTTAACCAAAATACAGCAAGGCAATGAAGATGAATGCTCTACTTACTACAAAAACATGTGTGAAAATGCTTACGAATATTCCATGTCAAATCGAACCCAACTATTAGAAACAACTAATGGAACTGTTTTTGGTGCCTACAATAGCATTACAGGGTATTTCCAGAATGTAAGAAAATACAAAGATGACACTGCAAAACTAAAATCAATCATGTATAGTGGCATGGCTCAGCAAAGGAGTCAGTCAGCTTTTGATCTATGCCTCGATTTTGAAAAAGATCAGTCATTATTTTCTAACTAAAAAAATCATCATGCAAAACAATAACCCTTTTATTGATATAAGAAAAAAATACGCAAAACTGCTTAGCATCTACCGAAACGACGAAAACATTTTAAGTTGCAAAATCCTTTCAAAAGAAAGGCAAATTCAAAGTTTAGAAGCAAAAAGAAAAGAATTATTAAAGAGTTTTCCACGATGGACTGAACTATTATTACGTCCAGTAGTTGAACAGTTAAAAATCGCATTACCAAATTGGATATGCGATGACGAAACATTCACACCAATGGGAATTGATTCTATGGTATCCGTGTTCTTTATTAAAACCGGTCTACAGACTTACGAAGATAAATATGTTGATGGCAATTCAATATATATCCGTTTTCAACCTGGTGATCTCAATATGGGAGAATTGGTATACCAAACGCGAGTAGCAACTACTGAAGATACAAATGGAATCCCAGGTAAAATAAATGAATACAATTCGATCACCAAGACTGTCAACTCTATTGAAGAATTGGTAGCATTCCTTAACGCACAAATAAATACAAATGGAGCCAACTAACCAACAATTCTGCATGCTCTGTAATCACAAAATACATGGGAGAACTGATAAAAAGTTCTGCAATGACAATTGTAGAAATGCGTATCATAATAAAATTAACCATTCCGAGAATATCCTTATCCGAAACATCAAAGCCAAACTCTTTCGGAACAGAAAGATCCTTTCAGAAACGAGTGGTGATAGATCAGTCTGTACAATTAACCGTTCTTTATTAGTATCTAAAGGGTTTCAATTTGAATTTATGACACAAATGCATTCCAATAAACATGGGTCCGTAACTTATTTCTGTTACGACTATAGTTACAAATTAATAAACGATTCATCTATCCAAATTTTAAGCCCAAATAAAAAATAATCTAACAGTGAAAATCTATTATTTCCGTCAAGTATTTATTTAAATCTCATGGCAATATCAGGCCCGAATTTCAACCAAAGGAAGACGGCACCTCTATCATTTTGTTACTCTAAATTGACTACTTCTTTAAGTGAATAATTGCTAAATATATACCACTAATAGTGTCTAAAGATTTATTGAAAAAAAAGACGATGACTGCAATGTAGCTGATTTAGATAATAGGATACGATATTACTAATTAAGATGAACAAATTCTAAACAATATAAAATATGAAAGATCTAACATTTGAACCATTTACAACATGTGAAGTTTCTGAAGTGGAACTGGTGTACCGATCAAAAATTAAACCATCGAATCGACCCATCATCAAGAGATCTCAAGACTCTTATAATATCCTCAGCACTAATTGGGATAGAAACAAGATCGAGTTCGTAGAACAGTTCAAAGTATTATACCTAAATCGAGGAAACAAAGTACTTGCAATAATTGAGATTTCAACGGGTGGTATTAGCGGAACCGTTGCTGATCCCAGATTGATTTTTGCGGCTGCATTAAAACTGAATGCATCCTCCTTGATTCTCTGTCACAATCATCCAAGCGGGAATCTCTCTCCAAGTGAGGCTGATAAAATGCTTACTGAAAAAATTAGTAAAGCAGGCAAACTATTAGATGTCCAAGTAACCGATCATATTATTCTATCTTCCGAAGGCTATTTTTCCTTTATAGACCAAGGACTACTATAGCCCATTCTCCTTCTATTATCATATCTGCCTTCCCGAAAAACGGGGCGGCACCCTTCTTTGTTTCTCCCTAATATATTTTTACATCGTAAACAAGGATCAACGCATTGATCAAATGTTCAGCGGCTTTTGCAGCTCGCGGCAAGATGTACAAACGTGATACGTTTGGGCATCTTGCCCGTGCTCGGAACTCGCTCGGGAGAAAGAACAAGAGTCCTAATGAAAAAATCAAAGGCAGAAGTAAGACGCAAAATGGTGGTTGTCAGAATGAATGAAAAAGAGTACCGTATTCTGGAAAAGTTAAAAGCTAGTTCAACAGAAAAAACAGTTAGTAATTACCTGCGCAAAGTAGCACTTCGCAGGCCTGTCACCATTATTTATCGCAATGGAACAGCGGATGATTTTCTAAATGAAATGATTCAATTAAAAAAAGAGTTGAACGCTATCGGAAACAACTTCAATCAGGCTGTTCACAAACTGCATACACTTGACAGGATTCCTGAATTTAGAAACTGGATCCAGCATTATGAATCTGACCACCACCAGTTTCTTCAAAAAGCTGATCAGATTATTACACACGGAAGCCAGATTTACCAAATATGGTTGCAAGAATAACCACACCCAAATCATTACACAAAACGCTGAATTATAATGAACAAAAAGTACAGCATGGAACAGCTCTTTGTATCGGTGAAAATGGGTTTTTACTTTCGGTAAACCAAATGAATTTTTATGACAAGAAACAGTTGTTTGAAAACAGAAACTGCCTAAATGATAGAGCAACTACAAAGACTATTCATGTATCATTGAATTTTAGCAACTCAGAAGATTATAATGCCAATTTCTTGATGCAGATCGCGGAAGAATATATGTCTCGAATTGGGTTCGAGCAGCAGCCTTACCTCGTTTACCAACACTTCGATGCAGGCCATCCTCATATCCATATCCTTTCTACCACTATCCGCTCCGATGGCACGCGGATTAATACACACAATATTGGGCGCAATCAATCAGAAATCGCAAGAAAAGTAATAGAGGAAAAATACGGTTTGATCAAGGCTGAGAATCAGTCGCTAGTTTCCGTCAAAATGATTGCACCTTTTGATCTTAAAAAAGTAGCCTACGGAAAATCAGAAACTAGGCGTGGTATTGCTAATATCTTACACGCAGTTTTAGGGACATATAACTATACATCCCTTCCGGAACTAAATGCCATCCTGAAACAATTTAATGTCATCGCTGATCGAGGATCAGAAGATGGTTTTATCTATTCCAATAGAGGGCTTTTATATAAGGTTCTCGATTCCAATGGTAACAAAATTGGCGTTCCTATTAAAGCAAGTAATATAGCAGGTAGCCCTACCCTTGATAATCTTGAAATAAGATTTGTAAAGAATATTGGCCTACGTGAGCCGTTAAGGGAAAATTGAAAGCAAAAATTGATATAGCCTTGTTACAATATCCTAAAACTATGTCAGAGCTATCTACTATGCTTTTAAAACAAAATGTGCTGGTTGTAGCAAGGCAAAATGCAGAAGGGAAAATGTATGGGATAACTTTTGTTGATAATCAAAATCGTTCCGTATTTAACGGCTCAGAAATTGGAAGGCTTTACAGTGTGTCTGGATTCCAAAAACAAATAGATTCAAACCATCAAAGGCGACCACAAATAAATGATGAAGCAGGAACAAGGTTTATAGAATTTAATGGGTTGTCGGTAGTAGCTGAAATGGTGAAGCCCGAGAACGAGTTTAACCCTATCCCCTTCCAATTAAAGAAACGGAAAAAGAAAAGAAAAATATAGAAACTTATGTCGTCCACCGGGGAGAATGAATCTGATTTAAGAAAGATGCTTGATCTTACAAGATTTGTAAGTATTGGAGTGCTTGCATTGCACGTCTATTATGTCTGTTATGCAGCTTTCAGATTATGGGCTTTAACTGGATCTTGGTCTGATAAAGTCTTGTTGACAATTGAGGCCACCGGTCTATTCAAAAATTTCAATACAGCAAAGTTTTTTTCATTGGCACTATTGCTTACAGGATTGATGGGGATTCAGGGAAAGAAGGACCTTAACCAGTCCTGGAAATCTATTGTCATCTATATCATTATTGGCGTGCTTTTATATTTCGGTAGTTCAATAGTTTTTTCCATTTGTGATGATATAAAAACTACAGCGATTTGTTACATTTTTTTTCTTGGTTTAGGATACCTGTTTATCATGAAAGGAGGCACCCTTATTTCTAGGATGATCCTGCAAGAATTGTCAACCGACATTTTCAATGAAGAGAATGAAACATTTCCACAGGAAGAAAGATTAATCGAGAACGAGTATTCCATAAATTTCAGGGCACAGTATTTATTGAAAGGTAAAGTGCGAACTAGTTGGATTAATATTCCAAATCCCTTTCGGGGATTTATTATAAGCGGCAGTCCTGGCGCAGGAAAATCTTGGTTCGTGATCCTGCCCTTAATGAAGCAGTTAATTGAAAAAGGATATGGGATGTTTGTGTACGATTTTAAATATGATGACCTTTCAAAATCAGCTTACAATTGGCTGCAGGAAAACAAAAACAAATTCAAAAACCCACCATCATTTTATGCAATCAATTTTGATGACTTGTCCTGTTCACATAGGTGCAATCCACTTGATCCAATGGCAATGCATGATATCACTGATGCAACCGAATCAGCACGTACTATTTTGCTAGGATTGAATAGAGAGTGGATTAAAAAGCAGGGGGATTTTTTTGTAGAGTCCCCAATCAATTTTGTGACAGCTATTATTTGGTTCCTGCGATGTTATGAGAACGGTAAATATTGCACCCTCCCCCATGCAATAGAACTCATGCAAGCTGATTATGATGACCTGCTACCTGTTCTAAATACTGTCCCTGAAATAGAAGTGTTGATCAATCCATTTATCACTGCTTTCCAAAATGATGCCATGGAGCAGTTAGAAGGTCAAGTGGCGAGTGCAAAAATCGGAATGGCGCGATTAGCATCACCACAATTGTATTGGGT
>JANYEA010000121.1 GCA_025363385.1 Bacteroidota bacterium
ACCTGTGGGGTATTACTCTGGCCACTGGAATTTATCATAACCGATATGGTAAATGAATATTATGGCCCCAAGGCGGTACGAAGAATCAGCTTTACAGCAGTTGCATTAATTTCCTATGCATTTCTGATTTTTTATTTAGCCATGAAAATTCCCGCAGCAGATTTTTGGATAGGATCTAAAACAGATTCGGGTATTGCAAATATGCAAGTAGCCTTTAGTGGTATTTTTGGTCAGGGCATGTGGATTATTTTAGGAAGTCTGGTAGCATTTCTGGTTAGCCAAATAGTAGATGTTACCGTATTTCATAAAATCAAAAAAGTAACCGGAGAAAAATGGGTTTGGTTACGTGCCACAGGTTCTACCGTAATATCTCAACTGGTGGATAGTTTTGTGGTTTTATTCATTGCTTTTAAAATTGGCAATGGCTGGAGCTGGCAATTAGTATTGGCTATCTGCCTGGTAAATTATACTTATAAGTTTATCATGGCAGTGGTGCTAACGCCATTCATATATGTATTAGAAACCTTTATAGAAAATTATCTGGGACATGAAACGGCACGTGAAATGAAAATGGCAGCGATGGGCAGATCTGAAGAGGTATGAGGCTAAAGTGAATTTGATTTTTTACTACTAAAACAATCGATTTGTTTTAGCATATTGATTACTACTTTATCGATAGGTAAGGATACATCTTTCTCAGTAAGATCTTTGCAAGGGATCCAACGAAACACTTCAGCTTCCTTTGTTGGGTCGGCTATTTGTTGTGGGGCAAAGTCGAAAGCAGTTAATTTTGTTTCAATATTAATTTTCTGATTGGCAGTTACCCGATAATAGATGGATACAATCTGGTCTATATTATTGAAGGCAGAAATTTGAAAGAAATCAGTAGTGTAAAAATGTTCTCCAACGGTAACATCTAAGCCCGTTTCTTCCATGAATTCCCTTTTCAAGCAGTCGCGCGTTCCTTCTCCAATTTCAAGTCCGCCACCAGGTAATTTGGTATAATAATTTCCCCGGATAAATTCATCACTTACAAGGAGTCGATTTTGATCATCGATTAATAATCCATATACCCGAATATTGAAAAGTGCCATATTAAAACCATTTTTTCTTCATGAAATACCAACTAATTACTCCTGAGACCAAGAGGGATAAAAAAATGGGGATATAAAAGGCAAAGGGCGATTCTTCGTAAGGAATTTTTACGTTCATTCCATATATACCCGCAACCAATGCAGGTAATGAAAGAATAATCGTGATGGAAGTTAATCTTTTCATCACACTATTCAAATTATTACTAATTACACTTGCAAAAGCGTCTAAGGTACTGGTAAGAATATTGGTATAAATATTAGCCATTTCAAGGGCCTGGCTGGTGTCTACAATTAAATCTGCGAGGAACTCTCGCTCATCTTCATTGAGGGCAAGAAAGTTAGTTCTCTCAAGCTTCATCATCAGCATTTCATTGGTGCGGAGGGAGGTGATAAAGTATACCAAACTCTTCTGAATCCGCATCAGGTTCAACAAATCCTCATTACTATTACTTTCGTATAAACTGGTTTCGTATTGGTTACGGCGATGGTTAATTTCTTTTAAGAATTCCATAAAGTTCTGTACCACTTTTTCAAATACTTTCAACACCATCATGTTGCGCTTATCGGAATGACTTTTTTGAAAAGAATTCAAGAACTTTTTGATAGCACCATTGTCGAAGGAATTGACCGTTACAATTTGGTTATGTGTAAGTATAATACAAATAGGGATGGTGATATAGAATGCATCACTATCATTGAAGGAATTATTTTCAGTAGGGGTTTTGATAACGAGAAACTTCACATTGTCTTCTACTTCGTAGCGGGGGCGTTCATCAATATCTAAAGAGTCGCGTAGAAATTCGATGGGAATTTCAAAGTCTTCACTTAGCTCAATAAATTCTTCATCTTTAAAAGGTGGTACCAGATTTACCCATACTCCCATGTCGGGCCTATCTATTTCAACTGTTTTGCCCTCTATATTTTTGAAGTATTGGATCATGCTAACTAGTTCTTATAGGCATTAAAAAATCGATGAGTTGCAAATTTACTGAATCAAATGATACCGCTTTATTAATCTTCTATGGTGATTTCGCCGCTAAATACAAAATCAGCAGGTCCACAAAGCCAGATGTTTGCAAATTTTTCTTCCTCTAATTTATCAAACTCAACTGCTAGGTGCCCCCCTTTTGTTTGCACTTCTATTCTATTGAATCCATTTTCATTATGCGCAAATACTAATGCAGCTGCAGTTACACCGGTACCACAACTATAGGTTTCATCTTCCACACCCCTTTCATAAGTTCTTACGATAATCTTGTTTTCAGAAGACTCCACAAAATTTACATTAATTCCATTTTCTTCAAAAGGCTTACTATATCTGATTTCCCGGCCTTCTTTTACTACATCAATTTTAGAAACGTGCATCACGTGTTTAATATAATGTGGTGATCCTGTATCCAAAATACTATCACCATGAAAATTTGTAATACTGGATACATCTTTCATTTTAAGATGGATCCATCCTTGATCACCAAGCTCAGCTAAATGCAAACCATCGCTAGCCATAAAACGATAGCTTTCTGGATGGATGCCCTGATCGTATGCAAATTTAGTTAGGCATCTTCCGCCATTTCCACACATGGTTCCTAGGCAACCATTTGAATTATAATAAACCATCTCAAAATCGTATCCATCTAATCTATTCAATAACATTAACCCATCACTCCCAATTCCAAATCTTCTGTCGCAAATCAAATGAACCTGCTCCTGTGTTAGTGCAATTTTCCCTTCGCGGTTATCCATAATTACAAAGTCGTTACCAGTTCCTTGATATTTAAAAAAGCGATATTTCATGAATCTTTTTTATAGCGTTATATAGTGGATAATATTCCCAATGTTTTTACAATTAGTTTTTCAACTGCAGCCGCACCGTCTTTGCTGAATTCTTTTCTTACACGGTTAGCTACAATAGCATTCAAACTTAAGCAATGATGACCAAGTAACCTTCCCAAACCATAGATGGCGCTTGTTTCCATTTCGAAATTAGTGATGCGATGATTGCCATACCTAAATCCAGTAAAACGATCTACCAGATCTGGATTGCTCAATCCTAATCTTAAAACCCTTCCCTGCGGGCCATAAAAACCTGGTGCCGTAACGGTAATGCCCTGATGGTAACCATCCACAAAATGTTTGAGAACGGAAGTACCTGCAGAGGCAATATAAGGATTGGTAGTGGTAGAATTTAATTGAGTATGTGCTACAAATTCGCGGATAATATGGTTTTCTTCATCATTGTTGGTATAACGATAAAAATTGAGCAAATTATCTAAACCAATTCCATGCGTGCTTGCAACAAAACTATCTACGGGAATATCTGCTTGCAAAGATCCAGAAGTGCCAACTCTTACAATGGTTAAGCTACCGAGTTGCGGTTTGATGGTACGGGTTTCAAAATCAATATTTTTTAAAGCGTCTAATTCGTTTAAAACAATATCTATATTATCCGGACCAATTCCAGTTGATACCACACTGATCCTTTTTTTTCCAACGGTTCCCGTATGGGTTATAAATTCACGGTGGTTGAATTTGCCTTCAATCCGATCAAAATGTTTGCTTAATTCCGCAACCCGATCAGGGTCACCCACTGTAATAATGGTATCGGCTAATTCTTCAGGACGAAGGTTTAAATGATACACAGCCCCACGATTGTTGATGATTAATTCACTTGCTGCAATTTGGTTCATAAGAAGTTATTAGAGCGCAAATTTCGGGTTTTCAGATTTAGAATTTTAAAATTCCTTTGTTTGCTTTATTTTCGCAACCGCTTCCAATTACAAGACCTGTTCGGAAGCAAATATTGGTCCTGTGGCCGAGTGGCTAGGCAGAGCTCTGCAAAAGCTTCCACAGCGGTTCGAATCCGCTCGGGACCTCCTTACAAAATAAAAGCCCCAAATTTTCGGGGCTTTTATTTTGTTGTATATCAATTCGTTATAGTCTTTTTTGATTATTTCCAGGGACATGGAATTCCTTTCGAGCCCCTTTGTGGCGATCTTAAAATCAGCGAAAATTCATAGGTCTTCAAGGTATTTAAAGCAGTATTAGAAGTGGAAGTAGGAATATCATACGTTAAACCGGCTTGAAAATTCCGGTACGATAAACCCAGATAGGGGATAATCGCTTCATTAGTACGGTACCATAATCCGGTATTTAAAATGGTAGGAACTTCAGAATAATCTAAAAAGGTTCCCAGATTCATTCCCAGTGTAAAAGAATGCAAATTACTTTCCAATACATAAATCGCATTTGTATTCAGCACCAATCTTTCATTGATATAGGTTTGATAGCCGGCATGGAAATTATACCTGGGCGGATCTAATTGAGTTGGGTCATTTAAAGCACTCCGATTTGTTTTCATGAATCGATAACCAGCCACACCAATATCGAAATTATTATTTTCTGTACTGAAGGTATAGGTAACACCTGCAAACATGGAGAAATAGGGCTTTACATTTGATAAGTAAGGTTCGAGGGTAGGAAGTGAACGATTAAATCCGGAAGAGCTTATTTGCTGAGCAAAAGTTAACTGTGAAAAATCGATCATAGTGTTTGAATAAGTACCCCCTAATCCTACGGATATACCACTTTCATCTTCTGCATCCAGACTCACGTGTGAACTAAGAACTAAATTAAAACTGTTGGTTTTATAGGCACCAGCCAATCCTTTGTCTTGCAAAAACATAATTCCACCACCGATATAATTCGACTCATTATTTTTAGACCGAATAATTTTTCCATCAAAGGAAAGGGAAGTAGTGGTTAAAGGATCAAGTCCCTGACCAATCCACTGGCTACGATTATTACCCACAATACGCCAACTTGCATTTCCATTACCTGCCAATGCAGGGTTTACACTCATGGGTGATGAATAGAATTGAGAAAAAACGGGGTCTTGCGCAAATCCAATTACTTGGCTTGTGCAAAAAACAATGATGAACAGAATAATATATTTCAATTTGTACATAGACTAATTTGATTAACGTAATAATAAAGTTTCACCTCTTTTTTCCACTAATGTTCCATCCGTGCCGATTCCTGCGGCAACCCAGATATAGATGGCCATTGGCTGCGGTGTGCCGCCCACTGTACCATCCCAGCCTTCATCGTAATTTCTGGTTTCAAACATTAGTTTTCCAAAGCGGTTGTACACTTTATAATATTGGAATGTCTTGATTCCAGTTAAATAAGGGAAAAGTTTATCATTAATGCCATCGCCATTTGGAGTAAACGATTTTGGTACCAATATATTTACTAAACTATTGTCGAACACTCTTACTAAAACAGTATCTGAAGTAACACATCCCGAAAGTGCAATTAATTGGAATAAATATTCCTGTGTTTTCTGATAATTGAAATTTACAGAAGAACTATCAGGTTTGTCAATACCCCAGGCCGGGCTCCAATTGTAACGATAAGTCGGAAGATTTCTTCCAATGATCGGTGTGTTCTGCCCTAAATAAGCACTTACAGAAGGCATGCGAATACCAGGTGTAGGGAACTCAATATTAATTACAGAATCTAGTGTGGTGGTATACGCTGGACAATAGAATTGGAATGCAGTTAACTGAATTTTTCGATGACCCGCAGTAGGATAAGTAACCGCAGCGTCAAATCTATTTCTGGTGGTACTATCACCCATATCCCAAAGAAAACTAGTGGGTCCGGTATAAGTTGTGTCTGTTAAGTTTTTAAAGTTGATCAAACTATTGATACAGTAATTATCAAAACTAAATTTCAAAACAGGCTGAGAAATATATGTGAGCGTTTCAGGAACAGCAGCGGTATCTGAACAACCATATTTATTGGTAAAATAAGCATTGTATCTACCCGGTACTAATGTAGAAATACTATCGGTATACATGTTCGGCATAGGTATACCGTTCAATGTCCATTGAAAACTTAAGGTATCTAAAGTATGTCCAATGAATAAAGTATCTAAGGTATTATTACAGATATATTGACCATGCAGATTTACAATATGACCCTGAGGTAGCGGGTTTAAAATTTGATTAATCGTAGTATTACTTACGCTGTCCACACAAGCGAAATCACTAACCCTGGTAATTACCAAAGACTTAGTAGTAGCAAGCAAAGGAGTTGGAACAATCCAGGTATACGGATTAGTGGTGATACCCGTTTGTGTTTTAGCAACGCCATTGTCTAAATAATTAAAACTCCAAGGTCCGGTTCCAGCAAAGGAAACTGATAATGTATCATTGATGTATGCACAAACTGTTGCAGGTGCCGTAATGGTAGCTTTTGGTATAGGGCGTACATTAATTGTTGCTAAAAATGGATTTCCCACACAACCCGTATTAGATGGGGTTACTGTATACACTGCAGTAGCCAAAGCACTGGAAATATTGGCAATAGTATCTGAAACCGTAGTTTGTGCTAAAGGTTGTGCCCTTGTGCCAGCAATGGTTCCAGCAGGTGTAATGGATTGTACAGCCCAGGTATATTTTGTATTTACAGGAACACCAGTTGGTGTTGCATTAAATGGAACACTGCTACAAACGGTGGCAGTGGTGTTTGCAATTGGTGGTAACAAAACACCCACTGTTTCAAGTAAGGTAAAACTGTTTCCAGTACATCCATTCGTAAATGGAGTTACTGTATATAATAATTGTGCAGGAGTTCCACCCGTATTGGTAGGCGTTTGTGAAATGGCATTTACTGGAACATTATTACCGGATCCTCCCACCACTCTTCCAAATGGAATACTGGTAGGATTCGTCCATGTATAAGTTGTATTTAATGGCACATTGCTTGGCGAAACAAGGAACGCTGTTTTACTACAAACGGTATCGAATAAATTATTGACAAAAGGAACTGGTTTTACAGGAACTGTTAAATTAAAGGTAGCTCCAATACAACCTCCACTGGAAGGCGTTACGGTATAAATAGCCGTATCAACTAAGTTGTTGCTGCTGGTTAAAGTTTGACTAACCACAGTCTGATTAAATGCCTGCGGACTTCCCCCGCTTAAGCTATTCGTAGGAGATACCAATGGATTACTCCAGGTATAGGTAGTGCCCACAGGAACAGCACCAGCTGCATAATTGAATGCTGTATTGCTACAAACAGGAGCTATAATTTGATTGGCTACAATTGGTTCTGGGCGAACTGTAACAATCAATGTAAAATCAGAACCCTGACATCCATAAGCAAATGGAGTAACTGTATAAGTTGCAGTTGCATTATTGATAGTAGTATTTCCTAAAAGCTGGCTGATGCTATCTTGTAAAATAGGTTGTGCAGAGCCTCCAGAAATTGACCCACTATTGCTGGTAGGTAGGGTCCAGGTATATTGCGTTCCCAAGATCACACCAGTTGGGATAACATTAAAAAATACGTTACTGCAGGTAAGCGCCGTTTGATTAGGAACTACTGGTTTAGGATTTACAATTACGGTTACTGCTTGCGTGTTTGTGCAACCATTTACATTAATGGTAAAATTATAAGTAACTGTTTTAGGAGTGGTGCTAACATTATCTAATTGCTCAACTGGATAATTCAATCCGGATCCAGATCCTGGTGCATTACTTACGCCCGGAATTGCTGGTCTATTCCAAGAAAATGTAGCGCCTAATGAAGTGGATAGTGGGGTGTAATTAAAAATGGTTCCTGTACAAATTGGAGCAGTAACTAATTGACTAGATAAAACAGGTGCAGGATATACTTTTGCATTTACGATTTGTGTACTTACACAACCTGTTGGTGTGGTAAGTGTAAATAAATATGGTACGGTTACAATGCCCGTGCTATTGTTTGTTAATACTTCCAATGGATTTCCTGTGCCACTTGCAGCAGCTTCTAAAATACCAGTAACAGGTCCTCTTGTCCATCCAATAATTGTTCCCAAAGTATTTGTTGAAGGGGCATAACTAAACGGCTGACCACTACAAATAGTAGGTGGCGTTAAAGTGCTGGTTAAACCAGTAATGGCAGTAACATTTACATCCACACTAAACGTAGAACCAGTACAACCATTTACGGTTGGTGTAACAATATATTTTGCACTGGCAGGGTTCGGAGTAAAGTTGTTGATGATTGCACTAATGGTTGTTTGCGGACTTCCTTGTGGCAAACCATCTAATATAGCGTTTGTTGGGTTGATGGTAGGATTGGACCAAGTATATTGAGTACCAGCTGGCACAGGGCTTGGTGTAACTGTAAATTGTGCCCCGCTACAAATATTGGTTATTTGATTTGTAATAATTGGTATGGGTTTTACAATCACATTTACAGTTTGAGTATTGTTACATCCATTAGCAATTAAAGTATAATTATAACCTACTAATACAGAATTGATACTGGTATTCACCAACATCTCACTTGGGTTATTGATGCCGGAAGCACTGATATTACTGATTGAAGTAATAAAAGGACGATTCCATTGATAGGCAGTTCCCGGTGTGGCCGAGGTAGGGGTATAATTAAAAAGTAACCCGCTACAAATTGGATTCGGGGTAGCACTATTCAGAACAGGTATTGGGTTAACCACCACAGAAACAATTTGCTGATTGGTACAGTTACCGGTTTGTAAAGTATAGATATAGTTAACCGTGATTGGTAAGGAGGTAGTATTAATTAAAACCTCATTGATATCACCCACATTGGTTGCATAAGAATTGGTAATACCTGCAACAATATTTCTTTCCCAGGTAAAAATACTAGGGGAAGTACTTGCCGCATGATAAATAAAAGGCTGACCACTACATACAGCTGGTGGCGTTAAAGAGCCACTTAATATGGCTGGATTATCTACAGTAACCGCTACCTGAAAAATGCTACCAGTACAACCATTTAATTGTGGTACCACATCATATATGGCTGTAGCTGGTGCAATAGAATTATTAATTAAGGTACCAGAAATAAATCCTGCACTTGGTGTATTAGATGCAACACCTCCCATTAAAGTGCCCGAAGGAGCACCCCAGGTATAAGTTGTATTTGCCGGTGCGCCAACGATTGGAAAATTAAATGGGGTATTATTACATGCAAGGAAAGGTTGACTAGGAATGGATAATAATGACCCGCCTGCATTCACCGTAACATTTACATTAAAAGGCGCTCCGGTACAGGTTCCTGTTTTAGGAGTAACTACATAAGTTCCTGTTGCGTTGGTGGAGGGCGAACTATTAATTAAAGATTGACTAATACTATTGGCATTCGTACCTGCTGAGGCTCCGGTAACAGCTGGTGTAAATGTGGGGATCGACCATGTGTATTGTGTGCCTGTTGGGGCTCCTGCAGGGTTTAAAATAAAGGAACCATTACTGCAAATGGGTGTAATCGTTTGATCCGCAATGTTTGGAATGGGGTTAACTGGTACGGTAACAATTTGATTAAATGGACAGGCATTTGAGATACTTGTTTCATAAGTATATTGTACCAGAATACCTGCATTTGTATTATTAAATAAAAGTTCACTAACATTTCCGGTTCCAGTTGCTAAAGAATTATTGGCAATTGGCGCTCTAGTCCATTTAAAAGTAGCACCAGGAGTAGAGGAAGATGGGGTATAGGTAAATAGGTCTCCATTACAAATGGCAGGTAATGTTGTACTAGTATTTAAACTGGGTATGGGATTCACTACTGCATTAATGTTAGTGGTAGTAACACAGTTACTCACAGTAGTTAGAGTAAATGTGTAAGGAACAGTAATTGGATTTAAAGTAGCATTCGTTAACGTTTCATTTTCTAAAAAAGTACCAGTATTACCTGGGTTGTTTATACCCGGAATTTTGGCCCTAGTCCATACAATATTGGTTCCCAGAACACTTGATGTTGCCAAGAAATTTTGTGTAATACCTGAACATATGGGAGATACAAAAGACCCAATATTGGTAATGGTCGCTTTTGGATTTACTGTAACAACCAAGGTAAATGCCGAAGGTGCAGTAGTTACCACATTATATGTAACAGATCCTGAACTATTCAGTGCATTGGTTAATGTTTGATCAATGGTTGAATTAGTGCCAGCTAATTGCCCGGTGATAGTGCCACTGCTGCTTGCAACAGTCCAAGTATAAGTTTCCCCCGCTACATAACCAGGTTCATTAGTAAAACTAAAGGGAGCCCCTGAACAGGTTGTAAAAGTATTCTGAGCATTCAAACTTGTTATGGAAACAAAAAACACAACCCAAAAACTTAAAACACTTCGGCATTTCATCTTACTGTTCAATTTTCCCAATTTTTGATATATCAAATCCATGATCATAATGATTGTTTAAAGGAAAGATTCCTTGAGGGGTACACAAAAAATAACAATTGGGGTTCCCAATTGTAGCGTTTACTGAGTTTCATCAGGGGATTTAGAAATAAAGATACTTGCTTTGGACATTCCGTTGCCCCTTAAAGTTTAATATTTAAAATATGTTAATGGATTGGTGGATAAGTTTAACAATTGCATAATAGTTTAGTACACTTGCATGAATTTTATCCCGATTATCATGAAATACTCTCAATACACTGGAATTTTTGCGGCAATTGCCCTGGTAATTGTTTGTACCCTTCCCTGGGTTTACATACCATCACTGCAACTTTATTTAACAGGAATCAATGGAAGGTCAAGCGCCGATTTGAGTTTTGGTAGCCAGATCAAAAGCCATGGTTTTTTAGCCACCGCCATGATCATTTGCTTTTTTGTTTCCCGAATTTGGTCGAAAAGACTCAACGTTTTCTTAGGTGCTATCAACCTTGCCTGGGCATTCAAAAACTTTCTGATCTTCTCTATGTGCAGGGGAGGAGAATGTCCGGAAAAACAAATTGGATTGTATTTGCTTCTCGTTTTTGCAAGCATCATATTTGTCATGAGCCTGCTACCCAAATTAGACGTGAAAAAATAAGTTTGAATAAGGCATGAAAAAAGCCCTCCATTTTTCTGAGAGGGCTTTTTTTATGCAAGAATTTGTAGGGATCGATGTATGATGTCTACCGATTCTAAAATTTGATCTTTGGTAATAATCAATGGTGGTGCAAAACGTATTTTATCGCCATGTGTGGGTTTGGCTAACAATCCATTTTCTTTTAATTCCAAACAGAGATCCCAGGATGCTTCCGGATTCGCATGCTTGATCACAATAGCATTCAGCAATCCTCTGCCACGAATCGTAGTAATATAGGGCGATTGTAATTTTGCTAATTCAGCTCGTAATAATTCACCCATCACAGTAGCATTTTCCGCCATTTTTTCTTCCTTTAAAACTGTCAATGCAGTAATCGCAACTGCACATGCCAATGGGTTTCCCCCATAAGTAGAACCATGTTCACCCGGTAGAATGTTTAGCATGATATGATCATCTGCTAATACTGCCGACACTGGTAAAACGCCGCCACTCAAAGCCTTGCCAAGAATTAAGATATCCGGACGAACCCCTTCATGATCGCAGGCCAACATCTTTCCTGTTCTTGCTAAACCAGTTTGTATTTCGTCTGCAATGAATAGCACATTGTATTTAGTACATAAGTTTCTTACTGCGGTTAAGTATCCGTCATCAGGTAAAACCACACCGGCTTCACCTTGTATGGGCTCTACCATAAAGGCAGCCACATTCGGGTCTTTTAATGCTACTTCCAATGCTTGAATATCATTGTAAGGAACCAATCCAAATCCTGGCATGAAAGGTCCAAATCCTTTATAACTACTCGGGTCTGTAGAAGAAGAAATAGCAGCCATGGTTCTGCCCCAGAAATTACCTTCCGCAAAAATGATCTTTGCCTGATTTTCTGCCACCCCTTTTTTGGTGTAAGCCCAACGGCGTGCTAATTTAATGGCGGTTTCCCCACCTTCCACTCCCGTGTTCATCGGCAACACTTTATCGTATCCAAAATAAGCAGTAATAAATCGCGAATATTCTCCCAATAAATTATTGTGAAATGCCCGGGAGGTAAGGGTTAATTTTTGTGACTGAACTATTAAGGATTGGATAATCGCCGGATGACAATGGCCCTGATTTACCGCAGAATATCCACTTAGAAAATCGAAGTACCTCTTTCCATCTACATCGTATAAAAAAACACCTTCCCCTTTTTCTAAAACTACAGGAAGGGGATGATAATTATGTGCGCCATACTTTAGTTCCGTTTCTAAAAAAGCTGCCGTTTGCGCTGATAGATCATGCGTAATCATATAAAACAATTAAAAGTAATTAGGTACCGAAATACCTGTGATGAAAAAAAAATAAATGGAAGTGCAGAGTTGATTTTGCCTGGCTATATATTAGTGGCAACAAGGATGATCGAGGAAATCGAGATTTAACAATAGAAATCGCATAATTATTATTTCGTTGGAAAGATACAATTTACCTTGTAAAAGCCTAAAATTATTTAGGATTCCTTTTTTTGCTGAATTTATTCTCTGGTAAGGGCACTGCATTTGATAGCTTACCTTATTTTCGCACAAATTATTATTTTGGTATATCCAAGCGTAGCAATTGTAATCCTCAACTTCAACGGCAAAAAACACCTCGAGAATTTTTTGCCTTCGGTGTTGGCGTCTACCTATACCCATAAAAAAATAGTATTGGCTGATAATGCATCTGTAGATGATTCAGTTGCATATGTACAATCGGAATTTTCCACAGTAGAAATTATTATCAATAATGTTAACGAAGGATTTGCTGGAGGATATAATTGGGCATTATCGCATGTAAAAGCAGATTATTATGTATTGCTCAATTCAGACGTTTCTGTAACACCCGGTTGGATTGAACCCATTATTCAATTGATGGAATCGGATCCAAAAATTGGGGCATGCCAGCCCAAACTTTTATCCTATTACAACCCACACTTATTCGAATATGCAGGTGCTGCTGGCGGATGGATCGATGGGCTAGGCTATCCATTTTCAAGAGGCAGGATCTTCGATGTTTGTGAGGCAGATCAATCTCAATACAATACAACCCAAAGGATCTTTTGGGCATCAGGTGCCGCCATGTTTGTTCGGGCAGATGTATACCATGAAATGGGTGGATTGGATGCCAGTTTTTTTGCGCACCAGGAAGAAATTGAGCTTTGCTGGCGTATGCAATTGAAAGGCTACAGCATCATGGCCTGCCCGGCATCGGTGGTATATCATGTGGGTGCAGGAACCCTGCCAAGGGGTGGACGAAAAGTGTTTCTGAATTTCAGAAACAACCTGATCATGCTTTGGATGCACTTACCCCTGAGTGAAAAGTTTTGGAAACTACCCGTTCGCTTTGCCCTAGATGCCATTTCTGCCTGGAAAGGGTTACTTACGGGGGATGCTTATTTTTTTACCGCCATTATGAAGGCCCATTTTGCATTATTTCTTTGGGTGCTAAAACCTAAAAAGTCTAAAAGCTTAAATCCTAAGCCCTTATCTCAGCTCGATGGAGTGTATAAGGGATCACTCGTATGGCAATATTTTATTAGACACAAAACAAGTTTTCAAAGAATTGTTGGAAAATAGGTTTTAATATTTTGAATGGGAACCCTATTTTTGCAAACCAATAGATATATATGTCAAACGAAATTAATCACACTCCTGAAAAAGATTTTACCAAAAACTGGGTAAGCTCTTCTAGGTTTTTATTTTATTTACAGGTGTTTTGTATTCTTTCTTTTGTATTAGGAGGATGTTTCCGTATGTACCATCAGAAGTACCCAGGAAAACCTGATATTGAAATTCAGGGAAGTTCAAAATATACCCCTGAGTACAAATAATTTGAAAAAAAATTTTGTCAGGAACTTCAGATTGCTATTTTTGCACTCCTAATTTAATAGTTCTTTACAAAATTATCCGCAAAAGCTTCTGCAGATGTGGAAAATTAAAATCGCGAAAGTAGCTCATTTGGTAGAGCACGACCTTGCCAAGGTCGGGGTGGCCGGTTCGAGCCCGGTCTTTCGCTCTAAGTCCCGTCCCGCGTAGGCGGATCGGGACTTTTTTTTGGGACGCCTTGGTGGTGGAACTGGTAGACACGCAGGACTTAAAATCCTGTTCGCCGCAACGCGAGTGCGGGTTCGATTCCCGCCTGAGGCACAATCGAAAAAAAACCTGGAAAATTTTCCAGGTTTTTTTATGCCCAAATTAAAATTTCTAGTACTCGTATTGGTATTCAATATTCCCTAACAATTGCCTTTTATTATCGCTACAGGTTTCTTTATTCTTTAATCCCTTCTCGTTATAGCCATATTTCCAAACAAAATATTTGCCATTCGCAGCCAATTGAATCATCTGCACTGGCCTTCCTTTTTCATCGTATTCATATTGATAATCTGGAATTAGTTTCTTCAACTTTGTATTGTATCGAACAATATCCGTTAATTGATGTGCTTTGTTGTAGTAATAATAATATGTTTCAATTTCTTTGTTTTTCTTTTTCCAGTGTTCTTCCACTAAATTTCCTTCTTCGTCATACACAAAACTCCCTATGCTGCTGTCTGCATTATTTTTAACTTTTAATACATCCGTAAAATGCCTATTAGCATTGGCATGCCATACTCTTGTTTCCACTGAAAGGTAGTTCATGGCAGTATCTGAAGTGGTAAGGGTAAACATGTTTATCAAGCCATTGGCATCATAACCATATTCCATTTTATTTTCAATGCCATTGCTAAAAGATTGGGTATTCTTTAATTTTCCTTGTTCAAAAAAACTCGTGGTCTCAGAGGTTTTTCCAGAGATATTAGAAGTGCTCGTAACCCATTTTTTTCCGTCATTACTCAACTCTTGGGTTAATTTGAATCCTTCAGTTGGCGTGCGGTCTTCTTCATAACTGATGGCAACTATTTTCTTTACTTTATGGGTTCTAAGTAATTGGTATTGCGCCTGACTCTGTTGTGTGGCGAGAATATCGTTATAATAATATTGTCCCATGGCTGAACCGCATAATAAAAGGCCAATGAATACCGAAATATATCTCATGTCTTTGTTTTAATGGGTCAAATGTACAGTTAGCGTTTTCAATAGTCAAAATAACATCTGCGCATGGGCCATACCAATCAATTAGTTCTGTATTTTTAGTCAAACGTTAACAAGTGTCACATAACCAAGAAAGAAAAGAAAAGAACTGTCTCAATTGTAATGCAGAAGTTGCAGGCCGATTTTGTCAGGTATGCGGACAGGAAAACATCGAAGCCAAGGAATCGTTTTGGGTATTGGCAACTCATTTTATCCATGATTTAACCCACTTCGACGGTAAGTTTTTTGGCACCATAAAATACCTGCTTTTTAAGCCTGCTTTTCTATCCCAAGAATATTTAAAAGGTAGAAGAACCAGTTATTTGCATCCCATTAGGATGTTTGTATTTACTTCTGCTATTTTCTTTTTAATCTTCTTTAATTTTTATCAAAAAGATGAAGAAACAAATATCAATGAAGAAAAAATACCAGTAGCTGCAGATATTCAGAAATTAAAAGATAAGAAATCAACCCTGGAGAAGACATTATCTGCAGTTGATTCCACAGAATTAGATTTGCCTTTAGATAAGACAAAATCGAAAATCGAAAAATTAAATTCTGGGATTGCAATACTTCAAAAGGATTCTACAAAGAGGGATAGCATCGTCCTTGCTAACAACAATTTCACAATTTTAGGTGAGGCCGATGAGGAAGTTACAAATGCTAAGACTATTAAGCAATATGATTCCATTCAAAAGGCGCTACCTGACTCATTAAGGGATGGACTATTTCGCAATAGAATCATACGTCAGGAAATGCATTTAAAGGAAAAATATAAGCATAATGGTTTGGCAATGGGGAAGGCTATTTTAGCAAAATTCATTCATATGTTTCCCAAACTGCTTTTTGTTTCACTTCCATTTTTTGCGTTGATATTACAACTATTATATGTGAGACGTAAACAATTATATTACGTAAATCATGTGGTGTTTACCATACACTTATACTGCGGCACATTCATACTTATTTTAGCATCCCTTTTATTAGGGTCAATTATGGAAGCTATGCATTTTAATTTGTCTGTTTATGGTGCTATTTCATACCTGATTATTTTATTTTTTTGGTATAAATCATTTCGAAATTTTTATAGCCAGTCAAGGGGTAAAACAATTTTAAAATTCATTGCTTTGTTTTTTATGTCTATGATGATGATGTCGTTATTGTTTGTATTATTTTTTGTATTCTCAGCATTCTTAATTTAATTTTTCAAAATGGATACGTTATCAAATAGTTTTTTAGGATTGGTTAAAATTATGGATGAATTGCGTGCGCAATGTCCATGGGATAAAAAGCAAACTATTGATACTTTACGCCCGCTTACCATTGAAGAAACCTATGAATTGGCAGACGCCATTACCGATCATGATTGGAAAGGTATCAAGGAAGAATTGGGTGATATTTTATTACATCTTTTGTTTTATGCCAAAATCGGTTCAGAACAAAACCAATTTACCCTGGAAGAAGTAATCGATGGCATTAGTGCAAAACTGGTGCATCGCCACCCGCATATTTATGGAGATGTAAAAGTAACGGATGAGGAAGATGTGAAACGTAACTGGGAGAAATTGAAGATGAAAGAGGGAAAGAAATCGGTTTTAAGTGGTGTACCGCCTTCCTTGCCTGCCATTGTAAAAGCCACCAGAATTCAGGAAAAAGCCAAACAAGTGGGCTTTGAATGGGATAAAAAAGAAGATGTATGGAAGAAAGTAGAAGAGGAAATGGGTGAACTTCAGGAAGCCATAGCGGGAGGTAAACATGCAGAAATAGAGGATGAATTTGGAGATGTTTTGTTCAGTTTGGCAAATTATGCACGGTTTTTGCAGATAGACGCGGAAGGTTCGCTGGAGAAGACCAATAAAAAGTTTATCAAGCGCTTTCAGGAAATGGAAACAGTGGCTATTTCTTCGGGTAAAGAGCTTTCGGCTATGACCCTGGAAGAAATGGATGCCATCTGGAACCAGGTAAAAATTCAAATGAGAAATACTTGATACAATCTTTACGACAAGGAGCATTTAAACATGGGTATCTGATCATTACAGCTGCATGGCTTTATACTTTGTCGTTTATATTCATCAATTATTGGAGTTATAATTCCTCGCCACAGAAAGTAAAAAGTAAGCTGGAGCAAAAAATTGCTAACAGCGAAAAAGAGATCCTGCAAATCTCAAAGAATACCGATTTTTTAAAAGAGGTAATCAAAGACACGGTTGCAGATCAAAAACGAAAGATCGCTGAAAAATCATTTGGTGTTTTCCTGTATCAATTAGATGTGGTTACTGGAACCACGCTTTCCTATTGGAATAATAACACGATATATGTAACCCCACAGGAACTTGCTTTTCCGGAAGGATCTTATTTCATCCGCCATCAGAATGGCGATTTTGAAATGCTCATTCAAAAACTGCAATACCAGGATAGGCAATTTTTATTGGTAGGAATGGTTCCAATTCGATGGGATTATTTTAGAGAAAACAAGTATTTAAAATCTGGATTTGATGGTTTCCCGGATCTAAATAACCAATACGAATTGGGTACTTCCTTAGCATCTCTCCCGGTTTTGAATGGTCAGGGAAAAGAGTTATTTCAGATACAACAAAAAGAGGGAAAATCTTTTCTTGGGTACGATGCATTTACACTGCTATTAAGAACCATCTCCATCATTCTGTTATTACTATTTATTCATGCTTTAGCAGAAGAAATGGTGCGTTCTGAAGGGTTTGCCAAAGGATTCGGGCTTTTATTTGTAGTGGTTGTTTTATTGCGTTTGTTGAGTTATAACTTTGCAATTCCATTCGATTTTGATAAAATTTCACTCTTCGACCCTTCTATTTACGCCTCCAATTTTTTACACCGATCATTAGGCGATCTACTTATCAATGTATTGTTATTTTACTGGCTTACCAGGTTTTACAAACACAATAGAAATAGCACCAAAACCGCTTTGAAGTTTATTCCTGAACAAGTGCGTTTCGATATTTCGAATGTGATTTTAACCTTAGTGGGACTGCAGATTGGAAACATCATCAAGAGCCTGGTAAAAGATTCTAAAATCTCATTTGACATTACCATTATTCAAAGCCTTAGTGTTTACACTTTTGTAGCATTTATTATCTTATGCCTTCTCATACTCTGCTTCTTCCATGTTTCACAGTTATTGCTGAAACCGCAAATAGATAAAGGGAATAGTATTTATAAACAATTAATTGTCTCCGCTATTGCCGGGGTGATTTATTTCTTTTTATTAGTTCAACCGCAGGATACCATTATTAATATGTGTTTCCTTTTATGGGTACTGGCCTATCTGGTATTGTTGAACTTTCGGAAATCTGATTTAAGTATTCCCTTATTAAGATCATCTTTTTTTATTTTCTGGGTGATGTTATTTGCGATGTCGGTAGCCTCAATTGTTATGTACGAGAATCGGATAGTGGAACAGGATCAACGTAAAAGAATTGCCGAAAAACTTGCCGTGCAAACCGACCCCTCTGGCGAAAATTTATTAAATATTGCAGCAACGAATTTTGACGATGTTTTTCTGAGAAATAACTTTAGTCGTTTCCAAAGTGAGTATTCCAATAAGTATATCAAAGACAGCTTAATCAGTGAAAACTTTTCTGGGTATCTCAATAAATACGATACTAGGATCTATACATTTGATGAAGAGTTTCACCCCCTTTTTAACGATGATAGTATTACATATGCTTCTATAAAAACAATCATTTTATGTAATTTATTTTTTAATTGGATAAACGCATGAATAAAATGAGCTTTTCATATTGATTATGA
>JANYEA010000130.1 GCA_025363385.1 Bacteroidota bacterium
GCCTGTGCTTCTGCTTTTTGAAGATCAAGGTATCGCCTGTAGGTTTGTCCAAACACCGCAGCAAAACGGGTAAAGATCTTTGCCGTTTCGGATGAAAGCTCTTTTACAGAAAATGCATACAGACATCCTTCATTGAAATAAAAAGCAGTCAATACCACACGGTCCGATAATGTGGCTATATCCCTTCTGGCGTTATAATTAGGTTGAACATTGATGATATTGTAATAATTGATCTTGTCATCACCTTCGAGTATATATTGAAATACCTCCTTTTTATACTTCCATCCATCAAAACAACCCTGCATGAGAGGGTGTATGTTCATATCAATACGACCTATCACCAATTCCGATTTGGTCTCATTTGTTTTTGAAGCTGTCCATGCTTCCATGATATAAGGTTCATGCATAATCCCAATCCCACATCTAATCAATTCATCAAGTCCAAGTTTCACCAATTCATCAAATAAAGTAACAACTGTTTCACCAACGTCCTGGCTATTATGCATAGCCATGGTTTTACTTCTAACTCTTTCTAATGAAGCTTCTATTTGTGATTCTCTTGCCCTTGCTTCTGCTTTTTGAAGATCATTGAAACGGGTATAAGTAAGATCAAACACTTTAGCAAAACGTAACAGGATATCAAAATTGCTGTTTGTTAATGGCTCTAGGCTTGAAACGGTTAAACTTCCGAAATTATTGAAAGAGGCATTTAAATAAACACGCTGAACACTTTGCATCCCATCAATTACAGGTTGAGGTAAAAAAGACAAATCTGTTTCGCTAAAAATAAATGAATCCCATTCTTTTTTCTCTTCTCCTGCCAGCAGATATTTCCATTGTTTCAACTGACTTTTCCATGCGTTTAAATATGCTTTATAAGGAACTGATTCGTGATATTTAACAAATGCTCCAATCGGATTTGATTCTATTTCAGGATTTGCCAACCACCAGATTGAGTCGTTCGTTTGCTGATCATAAATCATGATGATACAGCGATCGAACAGAAAATTGATTTTGGTTAATTCTTTAAAAACTGTATCTACAAGCCCAGCCAATTCATTTGATTGTTGCATGGCCATGGCCTTTGCCCGAACACGTTCAAGACCTAATTCTATCTGAGCTTCTCTAGCTTGTGCTTCTGCTTTTTGAAGATCTAGATATCGTCTGTAAGTCTGTCCAAACACGCCTGCGAATCGCTTAAAAATAATAATGGCTTCTTCAGTTAGTTTTTCGTCAGTGAATGAAAAAATAGAACCATCTGCAAAATAGAAGTCAGTATGAAATTCCTTTGACGGTAATGCATTCAGATCAAAAAGAGTTGGGTAAAGTTTTGTGTTGTTGATTGCCTGGTAGTAGGAAATTAAATCATCACCCATCATTGGATAGGTAAATACAGATTCCTTTTTTTCCCATGCATGGTAAAAGCCTTGTAACAGTGGATGCATGGTTAAGTCTAACTGGCCAATAATTAATGAGGCCTTTCCAGTAGGGTTTGATTTTGCAGTCCACACTTCAGCTGTCATTGAATTACTCAAAATGAGTATTCCGCAACGATTTGTTTTCACTTCGAGTTTAACTAACTCTTCAAACATTAAAGCAACAGTTTCACCAACGTCCTGACTATTATGCATAGACATAGTTTTGCTTCTTACTCTTTCCAATCCAGCTTCGATCATTGCTTCTCTTGCCTGCGCTTCTGCTTTTTTAAGATCGAGAAAACGAGTGTAGGTCTGTTCAAAAACTTGTCCGAATCTTTTGAAAATATCCCAGTCCTCTGGATGTGGTTCCGGAGTAATAAACATTAAGCCTACCTGTGCGCCAAAAAAATAATGGTTGAACTGGCGTGTTGGAAATGAATTAGCAAGAGCCTTCATTTTTGCAAATTGTTTGGGTGCAAAGCTCGAGAGCAGCTCATATGTTTCTTCTAATTCAGTTCCAGATATTTCAAATACTTTAAATTCTTCCCCCTTTTTTTTTGCATCACTTATTTGACGGAATCCGGGATGCGAAGTCAGATCTACGGTATAGGGTTCCACGAAGCCTCCTGAAGGATCTGTAATCCAATCGATATATTTTTCATTTCCTTCTAACCAAATATTAAAGCCAGCTGTCCATGGATGAATTCCGAGTTCTCGTACTTGTTTAAAAAGGATCTCTGCAACATCAGCCAATTCATCACTTTTCTGCATCCCCATGGTTCTGCTTCGCACTCTTTCTAATGCAGCTTCAATTTCGAGCCCCCTTTTTTGTTTTTCGATTGACTTTCTTTTTTGCTCTAATTCTTCAATAGTCTCTTCTAAAAGTATACCGGTTGTATATTTTACTTTTTCGGTACGCTCCAATTTGAATTTTGTGAGTTCTAATTCTTTGTTCGCAGCTTTCAGAAATTGCGACATTGCTTTTTTTTCTTCCTCATTTATATTTTTCGATTTTTCTATAAGCTCCGAGATTGATTGTAGATCTTTGTTCATGTAGAGTTGGTTGAAGAAAAAATTGTAATAATCTGATGTGTTATTTCTCTTTTAGTAATACGCAACAAGCGGTTAGTCCATGCATTTCTAAATTTCCATTGGTAGCTCTTGCTAATTCTGCAGTGCTGAACATTCCTGCCATGGGTACATCCCACACTTTTTGTATTCCTTCGAGTTCTTCAGTGATCATTGGTCCAAGTGAAAGGTTTCTACCTGCACAATTATAAATTATCATGGCGTCTGCTTCAGGTATTTCAGTAGCCTTCAGATCTTCACATCCCTGAATCACCTTTTCTATCACATCAAAATCTGGTGGGATTGAAAAACGAACTTTTGAACCTTGCGTCATGGTACCTGCACAATAAAAAGAATGGTCGCTCCAATCAACCAGAAGTCCTGCACGCATCACCGGGTCCCCTGATTCTCGTTGAATTTGGAAGGGTAAGGCAATGGAAGTTTCAAATAAAAAATTTTCAGAAGTCACATTTTTAAGGCCACCGTATTTGATTACGAGATCCAAAACAGGAATATCATCAATCGTGTATACATGATTACCTTCACTTTTAGTAATTGTCTTTTCCGTACCTACTGCCTTCCATCCGCTTGTTGCTTTTCCTTTTATGGTCATTTTATCTTCATCAAATACAATGGTAACAATTCCATTATTACTTATTTTATGATTGGTGAATACTGCACTACCTGTGAATGAATAGTCATCCCCTGCCATACCTCCATTCACATTTGCATTATTACCAAGAATGTCTTCAAAACCATGTAATAATTCTTCAGCGTCTGTGTTCAGATTACAACCAGCGATCAGAAAGCAGGGCTTTGCAAACTTTTGTAAAGATCTTGTGGCGATGTCTGCTGTTGTTTGTCTGTAATTGTTTCCCACAAATTCATCCAGATAAATACAAAAATTTGCTTTTGTTACATCCAGTAGAAGAATGGCAATTTCTCCAGAGGTAATTGATTCACCTGTAAATTCACCATGGGTAGTTGATCCATAAATCGCGATGCCGGCATGATCCAATAAAGCACAAATAGCAGAAATATTTTGCTTTTTGGAAAGGAAAACAAGTGCAAGTGTTGGGTGGAAACCTTCCGAAAAACATTTGTCCAAAGCTATTTTTATCTCGGTTGGCCCATTTCCTTTGATTGATCTAGATTTCATGGCAATGATTATGTATTTGTTTTTTGAAATCGGCTGTTTTACCCTAATTACACTACCTAGGTATTCTTCCTGCCTAAGGGAAATATGAAACTTGAAAGAAAGAATAGGGGTCAGTTGCCGAAAGTGTTATGGAAGATAATTAAAATGTGTTACGAAAGCAACATCGTCTATATTATTTATGCATTTATAAGGAAATAGTGGAATCTTCTAAATTCTAACACTTCCGCAGTAAATCGAAGCATAGACAATCTTGAATTTTCGGGAAGTTCTGATTAACTTGTCTTTAGTTATAGTGCATGTAAATTATGAGGCAAAGACATTTAGACTGCCTCAGAAAAAATATATTATGAGCAAAAAAGAATTACGAAGCAGGGGTTGGTTTGGCCGTTCAGGTAAAGATGGATTCATTTATCGTTCCTGGTTTAAGAAACAAGGAATTCCGCAGGATGAATTAGAAGGGAAACCCATTATCGGCATCTGTAATACCTGGAGTGAATTAACACCCTGCAATTCTCATTTCAGAGAACTTGCAGAATTTGTGAAGCGTGGTATTATTGAAGCTGGTGGTTTTCCAGTAGAATTTCCAGTAATGTCGTTGGGTGAATCATTGATGAAACCTACCACGATGTTGTATCGAAATCAGGTTAGTATTGATGTGGAAGAATCGATTCGGGCAAATCCGCTGGATGGGGTAGTGCTTTTATGTGGATGTGATAAAACAACACCTGCATTGGTTATGGGTGCCTGCAGTGTTGATATACCTACGATTGTTTTATCAGGCGGTGCAATGCTTACAGGTAAATTTAAAGGGAAAAGTATCAGCACAAGTGATCTCTGGCTTTTTAGTGAAGCGAATCGTTCGGGTAAAATGAGCGATCAGGAAATGCTTGCAGCAGAAGCCGGCATGTGCAGAAGCGATGGGCATTGTGCTGTAATGGGTACCGCATCCACTATGGCTTGTATGGTTGAATCTTTAGGATTATCACTTCCTCAAAATGCGGCGATACCTGCTCCTGATGCTGGAAGAAAAATAATCGCACAATTAACAGGAAGAGAAATTGTAAAAATGGTGGCAGAGGATAGAAAGCCTTCTGATATATTGAAAAGAAATGCCTTTGAAAATGCCATTAGGGTAAATGCAGCAATTGGGGGATCCACCAATTTTGTAATTCATCTCATTGCAATTGCAGGAAGAGTGGGAGTGGAACTGAGTTTGCAAGACATGGATACTTTTTCCAGATCTGTTCCTTTAATGGTAAACTTACAACCCTCTGGAAAATACTTTATGGAAGACCTTTATTATGCTGGTGGATTACCTGCTGTCATTAAGGCAATGCTTCCATTATTAAATAAAGATGCAATTACTGTAAACGGAAAAACAGTGCTGGAAAATTATTCGGATAGTGCTTGCTATGATGCAGATGTAATTTCAAGTTTAGAAGAACCATTCAACGAAGTATCTGGTATCGTTGTATTACATGGAAATTTATGCGAGAAAGGAGCAGTAATCAAACCTTCAGCTGCCAGCAAACATTTAATGAATCATACGGGTAAAGCAGTGGTATTTGAAACCATTGATGATTATAAAGAAAGAATTGCGGATCCTAATTTGGACATCGATGAGAACAATATCATGGTTTTGAAAAATGTAGGATTAAAAGGATACCCTGGTATGCCGGAAGTGGGCAATATGGGTCTTCCACCAAAATTGTTAGAAAAAGGTATTACAGATATGGTGCGCATCTCTGACGGAAGAATGAGTGGCACTGGTTTCGGTACAGTTGTGTTGCACGTTTCTCCTGAAGCAGCTATTGGTGGTAACCTGGCATTCGTTGAAAATGGTGATCTGATCACGCTGAATGTAACTGAACGAAAATTGTATTTACATGTGTCTGATGAAGTTTTAGCTGCCAGAAAGAAAAATTTTATACCGATTGACTTAGGCTACATGCGAGGTTATACCAAACAATTTTTAAATCATGTGTTGCAACCCGAAGAAGGTGCCGACTTTGATTATTTAAAAGGTTGTTCTGGTTCAGATATTCAACGTGATTCTCATTAAAATTGCAAATTAAATTGTATGGGAAATAAGATCTTTCAACAGCAGGTAGCCATTGTTTCTGGAGCGGGAAAAGGAATTGGTTTTGCTATAGCCCGGGAATTAGCATTTCAAGGTGCCAGTGTGGTTTTGAATGATATTGATAGCCAATTAGCAATTGAAGCCTCTAACAGAATCAAAGCAGAAGGTGGTGCTTGTGAGGCATTTGGCGGAGATATTTCTGTAATAGAAATCATTGAAGGAATCCTAAAATTTACAGTAAAAAATTTTGGAAAATTAGATATCCTTCTGGCAAATGCAGGCATTACTACTTATGGCGACTTTCTCGAATACAAACCAGAGTCGATGCAAAGATTATTACAGATCAATTTATTCGGCACTTTTTTCTTAACGCAGGCTGCCACCAAGCAAATGGTAAAACAGGGCCATGGGGGAAGTATACTCATCACTTCTTCCGTAACGGGTCATGCGGCTCATCCATTTTTAGCTGCTTATGGAATGACGAAAGCTGGTCTAGATCAATTGGTAAAAAATCTGGTGATCGATCTTGGTCCGCATAAAATAAATATCAATACCATGGTGCCCGGTGCCACATTAACCGAACGAACATTAATAGAAGATCCGGATTATTTAGAAATATGGTCAAGGATCACACCCTCTGGTCGACCATCCACTACAGACGATATTGTGAATGCTGCATTATTTTTAGTGTCGCCAGCATCAAGACAAATTATGGGGCAAAATTTAGTGATTGATGGTGGTTGGACTTCAGTTGGTGTTCCTCCTTATTAATCTGTTTTATCGTACAATTAAAGTGGTTAGTAATACAGAAGGTTTGCTTCCGAAGCCTGGCCCCCCCCAATCTGTTTCATCTCCATTTTGAATGCGTAGCAATTTAAATTTCCCTTTATCAAAATTGCCTTCCTCTACTTTTCCATATTGATATAAGTGCCCAAAATTTTTACCTGTTGGCTTAAATGTGATATGACAATCGGTGCCCACCAATAGAAACTTATTCTCTTCTAATTCAACGATCATTAATTTACCCATGGGTTTTGAATGAATGGGAGCAGCATTGGCTCTTCCATCTCCTCCAAAATAAACGATGGCCTGCCAGTTGCCCAGATCTATTTTTTGTTCTCCATTATCTTCCCGCTCAATAACTGCTTTAATTTTTCCATCAAAATTCCACTGTGCTAATTCGCGCATCATAGGTGCTATTATGTTGTATTCCTGGGCAAATGGAGTTAAGTGATTTAAAATATATTCTTTGCTAAGATTTTGATTATTATCGTCTACTCCAAAAGGAGCAAAACCAATTCCACCCTGTGCTAATACCTGATAGATGTATTTTACTTTATCAAAAGTAAAGCTTGCTTCAGGTACAAAAAGTGGATTGTCTTTGCGTGCATATAGGTCCAATACTTTTAAAATTTTCTCACTGCCATATTCGTATATATCTGGTGCCAAAAGATCAATCGATGGAGCTGCTGCCTTCCAAATGGGAATCACATTATCTGTGGGTCCGCCGCTTTCATAATTATTGGCAGTTGGGTTAGTAAGTGGATTGCGCAATGCGGCATTCACATACATCGGTAAAGCATACTCAGCCTTACCAGCCGCAGTTACTTGTTCAATAAATCTGGCTACAGACCATGCCTGAAAATATTCATCTGCTCTTTCGCCAAAAACATTTTGCCAATTGCCTGCAACATGTGTACTATCTAAAATATTTAATTGTTTGAGTAGGGAGGGTTCTAACAATTCCTTTGGAACTTCTTGCTTAAACATTGCTTGCGCAGAATCTGAGTAATCTCTTACACTACCCCAGGCACCGGGCTCATTTTCAACCTGCATCATAATCACGGTATGCTGTTTATCGGTTTTTTTTAGATAACGCATTACGGCTGCAAAGGCCTTTTTATCGGCTTCTAATGTGGCAATAAAATTTGGGGATGGAGAATCCACATGAGTGCCATTTTCGCGGGTGATATTCGGATATTTTTCTGTATCTTTTTTCATCCACTCGGGCATATAATGATTGCTTCCATTTTTCCAGGTGGCAAACCAAAGTAATACCACACGTACTTTTTGCTTCCTCGATTGTAAGAGTATCGTATCAATCAAAGAAAAATCGAATTTTCCTTGAACCGGTTCTATCTGCTCCCAGTAAATGGGCACTTCGAGGGTATTTGCGTGTAACTCCTTAATGGCTGAGAAAACCTGTGGTAACATGCCTGGCCATGCACTGGAATTATGTGACTGCCCGCCCAAAATAAAAAATGGTTTACCATCCACTATTAAAGCATGACGCCCATTCTTTTCGATGATTTTGGGAATCATTTGATCTGTTTGCCCAAAAATTTGAATAAAAGAGAGGGATACAAAAAAAGTGAAAAGCGATAAAATCCGGAATATTTTTAGCATACTAGTATTTTTTAATTAGAAATTTTCTATTTAAAAGCAATTTTAATTTCCTTGCCCTGATATTCTACCGTCTTATCTATTTTGGTTGAAACATCAATTCCACTACCATGTTCTGCATCAACTAATACAACATTGAATTTTCGTTTTTGGAGCATGCCATTGAATTTTCCTTTTGTATTGGTTATAGTCAGTTCTTTTAGTTGATCGTTCCATTTAAATAAAATGGTGGCAAATGCACCTTTTTCATATTGATAACTGTCATTTTCATCTTCATACAATTTGAATTGTCCGTCTGTTCCCGCATAGATTCTTAACTCTATATTATCTGCTGGGCGTTCAGTAGCATATTCCATCAACGGCCCCATAGGCACAATGGAACCGGCTTTAATATATAATGGTATGGTATTAAGGGGGGCAGATGCTGCAAAACTAATTCCGCCACTAAATTGTTTCCCGGTCCAGAAATCATACCAGTTAGCAGCTTTCGGTAAATACACTTCTCTCGTATTCTTGCCCTTCGATGCATTTGACCCGCTATACAATTGTTCTGTAACCGGATTTACTAAGAAAGCTGGCCCAAACATATACTCATCTGGGATCTGATAAACTTTCTCATCTTTTCTAAAATCAAAACTTAATGCACGCATAATGGTATAATTCTCTTGGGTAACACTACCTGCTAAAGAATAGATATAGGGTAGTAGTCGATACCTTAAATTATCATATCCGAGTAAGGTTTTTTTAGTTTCATCAGACCAGTTTTTCGAAAACAATGCACGTTCACCTTTACCATGAATTCTGAAAATGGGGCAGAATACGCCAAATTGAAACCACCTGGTAAAAAGCTCCTGAAATTCTGGCTTAGACCAATCGGCTGCTTGCCAGTTATAATGGTAACCTCCAATGTCGGAAGTCCAATAAGGAATACCAGAAGCACATGCATTAATTCCTTGTGGTACCTGCACTTTAAATGATTCAAAACTACAACTGATATCAGACGACCATAATGTGGTGGCATTTCTTTGCTGACCAGCAAAAGCTTGTCTGATTAAAAAGAAGGCACGTTTATTTTCTATATCTCTTCTCCATCCTTTATACAAACCTTTGCTATGTTCTAAAGAATAGGTATTGAAATAGTCGATTCCTTTTCCCACAGAAAAATTGGCTTTTCTACGTTCGTCTAACAATGCACCGTTATCAGGTTCGCATTGGTCAACCCACCATGAATCCCAGCCAAATCTTTTTACCAAACTATCTCTTGCCTGATCCCAATATAATTCGCGGGCAGCAGGGTTATGTGCATCATAATATGTATCGAATGTGTGTGTAACCACATTATCCCAGGTTACACTGGTTAGTCCACTCATTTTTTTGAGAGCATCAAAATTGGGAGTACCAGTACCAAATACTGGCCAGATTGAAATCATGGTATGAAGATTGGCTTTATGTAATTCATCTACCAGGGCTTTAGGATTCGGATAACGTTCTTGCTTCATTACGTGTGATCCAATGGGTAATGGATCCCAGTAATACCAATCTTGTACAATGGCATCAACCGGAATATGGTTGTTGCGATAATTGTCTTTTACGCTGATCATTTCATCCTGACTCAAATAACGATCCTGCGATTGAAAGAGCCCAAAAGACCATTTTGGAAACATGGGAGCCTTACCAGTAGTTTGGCGATAGAGATCGATGATATGATCAAAATTTGGCCCGTAAAAAAAATAATAGTTTACTTGTTTACCACTTTCAGAAACATAATTAAATTTGCTATTGTTAGCAACAGCACCATAGAAATGGGATGAAGCATAATTATCCCAAAATAGCCCAAACCCTTTGGTAGAAAGCAATACAGGGATAGAACCTGTTAAGTATTTGATCGTCATGTCTTGATCGCGACCTTTATAATTGATGGAACCTGTATCAATCGGATGGCATCCTAATCCGTATAAAGCTTCATTCGCAGGCGAATTGAAAACAGTGTTACAACTATAAGTAGTAATACCCGCAACTGTTTGTTTTTGCATGGATTTGCTATTGGCATTATCTTCAGATGTAATCAGCTGCCCATCCTTATCGTAATAGCTAATAGTACTAGTGTTTCTATTTACATGAACTTTTAATTTGGTTGTACTGATAATAATCTCATTTCCTTTTTCGGTTACTTGAAAGTTCACTGGCTTTGTAAAAGAATTATTTACCACTAATGAATTAAAAATCGGGAGTTCAATAAGTACGGTATATTTTACTTCAATGATATCATCCATACAAACACGAACCTTCATCAATCCATTATCTAAAGAAAAACGCACACCATCGTTTTCTTTTTGATAACTGCGAATTAGAGATTGCGCTTGATTAGTTTGTATGAATAAAAAAGATACAACAATCAGACAAATGGATTTGAGCAATTTTAAAGACAATGACATAGAATATGATTACACGATTTGTTTAATTCCGCTAGAGGCTATTTACTTAAAGTAGGGCAAGTACTAGGGTAGCGGTTTGAGATTTAAATATAAAGTTTCTTTACCGTTTCACTATCGATGAGCGTATTAATTGTATCATTTATTTTCAAATCTTACAAGTTATCTTGCTACTTTATAAATACCATGGAAATATTAGCGCTTTATTCTACATCAACTTGGGTAATAATTTTATTTGCTTCCTTTTTTATTGGCCTAGGAAAAGCAGGGTTAAAGGGCATCGATATGCTTAGTGTTACACTTATGGCTTTTGTTTTTGGAAGCAAGGCTTCTACAGGTATTGTATTGCCACTTTTGTGTTTGGCAGATATTGCTGCAGTTAGTTATTATAACAGACATGCAAAATGGATGCACTTTTGGAAGATTACCCCCTGGATGATCATTGGAATTTTATTGGGTATCTATGTGGGAAAAGACATGAATGAAGTGTTGTTTCGGAAAATAATGGCAGTGATTATTTTACTAACGATTGTTATTATTTTATTCATGGAATATCGGAAGTCAACAAAAGTTCCCACAAACCCATTGTTTGTGGTAGGAACTGGATTGGCTGCTGGTTTTACTACCATGCTGGGTAATTTGGCGGGTGCTTTCTCGAACTTGTATTTTTTAGCCATGCGCTTAGAAAAAAACGATTTTATTGGCACTGCCGCATGGATCTTTCTTTTCATGAATTTATTTAAGCTGCCTTTTCAAATATTCTTATGGAAAAATATTTCCATACAAAGTATTCAGATCGATGCATACTTACTACCTACCCTTTTCATTGGGTTTCTAATTGGTCTTAAATTAGTTGATCGTGTAAAGGAAGCACATTATAGAAAATTAATTATCATTTTAACGCTTATTGGGTCAATATTCATGCTTTTTAAGCACTAGTAAATATTGGATGAGTGGCAATAAAAAAAGCTCAAATAGATTTTTTGCACTACTGGATTAACTTATATTTATCATCCATATAATTTCCCTTTCCTAACGGTTAAATTCAATCAATGAAAAAAATGCTTGTTCTGCTGCTTGCAGCAATGGTCACTATTACCCTTTTCTCATGCAGCAATAAAAGAAGTGGTAAACCACGGTTACTAGTTTTTAGTAAAACAGCTGGTTACCGTCATGCTTCTATTCCAAATGGAATTGCAGCCATTCAAAAGTTAGCTAAAGAAAATGGTTATGATGTAGATACTACAGAAAATGCAGCGATATTCAATGAAGACAGTTTGAAGAATTTTTCTGCTATTATTTTTATGAGTACAACTGGTAATGTATTAGATTATAGACAGCGAACAGCTTTTGAAAGATACATCCAAGCAGGTGGAGGATTTGTAGGGGTTCACTCTGCAACTGATACAGAATATGATTGGGGTTGGTATGGCAGATTAGTGGGTAATTATTTTATTGATCATCCTGGAATTAACGATACGTTTCCGAATGTACAGCAAGGAACCCTGCACGTGGTGGATCAAACCTTTGGTGCTACAAAACATTTGCCTGCTGTATGGACGCGCACTGATGAATATTATAGTTTCAGAAAGCAACTAGATAGCAGTGTTCATGTGTTGATGAATATCGATGAAGCAAGTTATAAGGGCGGACATAAAATGGGCAACCACCCAATGGCCTGGTACCACGATTATGATGGTGGTCGTGCTTTTTATACAGAGCTTGGTCATACTGCTGAATCTTATACCGAAGAAAATTATACCAAACATTTGTTAGGTGGAATTCAATATGCTATTGGTGAAAATAAAAATTTGAACTACAGTAAAGCAACATCTGAATATGCACCTGATGAAGATCGTTTTGCAAAAGTATCTTTAGTGCAGGGCACATTTTTTGAACCTACCGAAATGACTATATTACCTAACTATGATGTAATGGTAGCTCAACGTCGTGGTGAATTGTTATTATATAAAGCAGATACTAAGCAAGTAAAGCAGGTTGGATTTTTAAACGTGTATTGGAAAACTTTGCATACTCCAAACGTTAATGCAGAAGAAGGTTTATTGGGTTTATGCAAGGACCCAAATTTTGAAAAGAACCATTGGATCTATATTTATTATAGCCCAGCTGATACGAGTGTAAACCGATTGTCTCGTTTTACTTTTGTGAATGATACCATTGATAATAAAACTGAGAAAGTGATTTTGGATGTAAAATCACAACGTGAAATCTGTTGTCATACGGGAGGTTCAATAGCATTTGGTCCGGATAATCTGTTATATTTTTCTGCGGGAGATAATAGTACTCCATTTGATGAACCAGGGGCTAAATATGTAAGTAGTAGTTTTGCCCCGTTGAACGATGTTCCTGGCCATGAACAATACGATGCAAGAAGATCTGCGGGAAATACCAATGATTTGCGTGGAAAGATCATGCGTATCAAAGTAAATGAAGATGGTACCATTAAAATACCAGAAGGAAATTTATTTCCAGTGGGTACACCAAATACAAGACCAGAAATATATGTAATGGGTGATCGTAATCCGTATCGTATTTCAGTAGATCAAAAAAATAGTAACCTCTACTGGGGTGAAGTGGGTCCGGATGCAAACTCAGATAGTTTAAAAACCCGAGGCCCTAAAGGTTATGATGAATTAAATCAGGCACGAAAAGCTGGATTTTTTGGATGGCCTTTATTTGTAGGAAATAACTTTCCTTATCATGAATATAATTATGCTACAGGAGTTCCTGGGGCTGCATTTGATCCGGCAAAGCCTATCAATAATTCAAGGAACAATACAGGATTAAAAGAATTGCCACCAGCTCAACCTGCTTTTATTTGGTATCCCTATGGAAACTCTCCAGACTTCCCAGAGTTAGGAACAGGCAGTCGTAACGCCATGGCGGGCCCTGTTTATTATACAGATATGTTTCCAGCAGAAACGCGTTATCCTGATTATTATAATGGAAAATTATTTTTCTACGATTGGATGCGTGGTTGGATCAAAGCTGTAACGATGAGACCCAATGGTGATTTTGATAAGATGGAGCCATTTATGGAACACACCGCATTACATAATTGTATTGATATGGAAGTAGCTCCAAATGGTAAAATTTATTTATTAGAATATGGTAGTGGATGGTTTCAGAAAAATGCGGATGCTGGTTTGAGTGTGATTGAGTATACAGGAGGTAATAGAGCACCAAAAATTAGCGGTATTAAAGTAGATAAGTCAACTGGTGCTTTGCCATTTAAAGTGAAAGTTACTGTGGATGCAAAAGATCCGGAAAACGATAAGGTTTCTTATAGTTGGGATTTAGGTAATGGTACAAAACAAGAAACAAAAGAGCCAGTTATAAATTATACCTATAACACTGCTGGAGATTATAAAATATCTGTAGAAATTAAAGACAGTAAAAATGCTGCAAGTAAAAGCAATGCTGTAGAAATTTATGCGGGTAATGAAACTCCTGAAGTGCATGTAGATTTAAAGGGTGGAAATAAATCTTTCTTCCTTCCTGGACAGGCTATCAGTTATTCTGTTACGGTAACAGACAAAGGAGATACTTCAAAAATGGATCCGGCTAATTTATATGTAGCAGTAGATTATATGCAAGGATATGATAAGGCAGCAATTGCAGCAAATGGTGTGGGAGCCAATATTGAAGGAAAAGTATTAACGCAAACGATGGATTGTAAGAGTTGTCATAAAGAAGCAGAAAAATCAATCGGACCAGCATTTACATTGGTTTCAGCAAAGTATGCCAAGAACCCCGACGTGGTTAATTATTTAAGTCAGAAAATACGAAAAGGTGGAGCTGGTGTTTGGGGCGATGTGGCGATGGCTGCGCACCCGAATATTTCAGAATCAGATTTAAAACAAATTATTCAATATGTAATTGGATTAAGTACTAAGTCAGTTTCAAAACCTTCCCTTCCTGCAAATGGAACCATTGTGCCTCCTGCTAGTGCAAAGCCTGGTACTAGTTTAGTGTTGTCTGCTAGTTATACAGATAAGGGTGGCAATAACATTAAAGCTTTAACAGGAAGGAATAGTGCCGCATTAAATGCAGCAAGTATTTCTTTTAATGGGAAAGAAAAAGTAAATGGATATACTGTTGCAAATTATAATGGTATGAATTTGATGATTTCGCCAGCACAGCCAGGATGGTTTGCTTTGGAGGGAATTGATTTAACTGGTGTGGGCTCATTAAATTTCATGATGGGCTTTTTAGCGGCACCGAAAATTGGTGTTGATTTTGAAGTACACCTGGATGCGGAGGGTGGAAAATTATTGGGAAAATCTTTATTTCTGCCAGCAGCAAATTCAAAAGCTAATTTTGCAATCATGCCAATCAGTATCAGTTCGATTACGGATGGCGCAATGCATACTATTTATATTACTTCTAAAAGAAAGGATAAAGAAACCGCAACAGTTGCTGTTTCTTCAATTCAATTTGTAGGAAAGTAAAATGTAAATTACAATAGAATTTTATAAGGGCTGTTCTGAAAAGAACGGCTCTTATTTTTTGGAGAAATGTTTGTTTCTTTTTGTATAGTTGATTGCCAATACAGTTAAAATAATTACTAACCCGAAAAATTCTCTAGTTTCTTCCACCCATGGAAGTTCGGCCTTCATCGTAGATGCGATATTAGATGCCTGATGATATTTGATCCAATCGATTACGCCATTTTCATCGAATAATTTATATAGTGCATATACTCCAAAAATGGCAAAGCCAAATAAATATCCCATCTTAGGATATTTATGCTGAATAGCCAGATAACATAAAACAGCCGGATATAAATAAATTGGCATCCATAGGTAAGGATCTGGATCATTATACTGGACAGCTGCAAAAAGAATAAATACAAAGATGAAAATGATATTAAATGCTTTCATTTTTTAATTTTAAGCAAAAAGTTACTGAATAAAAATGAATCCTAATACCTAAGCAAATTAATAAAATAGATCAATCATTTCTTCAAAATAAATGCTGTAAAGATTGGAAAATGTATTCTGTTTTATTTTAATATTAATTTTTACAAAATGTGCCTTTTTATTGCAAATCTTGCATGTTTTCCGCTTTATTTTGACATATTTTAAAAATTTATACACTATATTCGTCAATTAAAATAATGATGGACTTAAAAATAAACGCTAGTTAATTGTATAAATCATGGATAGGTTAATGACTTATTTATTTTAGAGAAATAAAACAGAATATAGCGCTTTAACAAATAAAATTATGCCTTCGGATCATTTAAATACTGGATTTGTTTTTAGTAATGTTACATTATTAATTACGCACTATAATAGAAGTTCATCATTACAAAGGTTACTTCATGCGTTTGATCAGCTTCAAATGCGGTTTAGCGAAATAGTTGTTTCTGACGATGCCAGTTCAATGGAGCACCTTGAACGAGTAAAGAATCTTCAACAAGAGTATCATTTTCAATTAATCACAACACCTGTTAATAAGGGCCTTTCAAATAATATCAATAAAGGGCAGGATGCTATAAAAACGCCATATACTTTATATATTCAGGAAGATTTTGTTCCCACAGAAGCCTTTCCTGTTAAGTTTCAACAATCATTAGAAATAATGGAGGAGAGAAAAGAAATTGATCTTGTTCGTTATTGGGCATTTGGGATCTATCCATACCTTAGTAAAATTCGAAACGGCTTTTCTGAAATGAAATTTAGTTTTTGGAAACCCGGGTACATCAAATTTTATGTGTACAGCGATGCCTGTCATTTAAGAAGGAGCAGTTTCTTTAATTACTTTGGCCGTTTTATCGAAGAAGGTATTAAAAGCGATCGTGCCGAATATTTAATGACGATGTCTTTTAATAGAAATAAAGGGATAGCCATATATTACGATAATTTTAGAGAGTTATTTGATCATTCAAATAGCGAAGATGAACCTAGTACTGTAGAGAGAAATAGCTTGCGAACAACTGTAAACCCAGTGATTGCTATTTTTAGATTTTTATATAGGTATTTTAAATTCAACCTTGATCACTTGATGATGTTATCATGGCATATTGAAAAAACAACCAAAAAAATAAAAAAGTATTTTAAATAATTTGCCTTCCCACTAGGTCATATATATATAAATTAATATTATTAATGTAAATTCGCATCTTTCAAAATTTTATATGTCTGATACTACTTATTATTTTAATGAAGTAACCTTATTGATTACTCATTACAATCGTAGCAAATCTTTAGAATCGTTGTTAACTGCCTTTGAAAATTTACATTGCTCTTTTGAAGAAGTCATTGTTTCAGATGATTGTAGCAAACCTGAGCATCTTTTAAAAGTAACCGAATTACAAAAAAGGTTTCATTTTCGTTTATTAACTACACCGGTAAATGGGGGATTGGGGCATAATAATAATAAAGCACAAGACGCTGTAAAAACAGCCTATACTTTATATGTGCAAGAAGATTTTATGCCAAAACCCATCTTTCCTGCACTTTTTGTGAAGTCTATGAAATTGATGCGTGAGCAGTCTGATATCGACATTATTCGGTATTACTCTTATTTTAGCTATCCCTATTTAAAACCTTTTGATACAGATTTTTCTTTACTAGATTTTCATCCAGAGCCATGGTATGCAAATCATCGAAAATTTTATTTTTATAGCGATCATCCCCATGTAAGGAGAAGTAACTTTTTTAATAAATTCGGAAGATATATCGAAGGCATAAGAGGTGATAGAACTGAATATAGAATGAGTCTTTCCTTTGTACAGAAAAAAGCCAAAGGTTTATTTTATACTCAATTTAACCAGGTTTTTGATCAGCGAAACACGAATGATGAACCTAGTACGATGTTAGATGAAAGACCAGAATGGAAACTTAGTAGAAACATTCTTGTCAGAACCATTCGTTTTTTCTATTTGATTTATAAGTTTTCAAAATGGAGTTTAGAATATGTTTTTCTTCGATAGTATTAATTTTCAAAACTGATATCCTTCAAACTAACAAAAGAATAACCTTCCTTTTTTAAAGCGGGAACAATGATTTTTAGCATTACTAAAGATTGATTATAACGTTGCCTGATAAAGGCCCAGATAAAATTTCTATTGGCACTGGAGTCGTGCATCAAAACAATTCCTTTGCCTTCAGTTCTGATTAGTCTTAAATAATTTTCTGCACATTGCTTGGCTCTATCTTTATCTCTATTACTCCAATAGTACCAATCTGATCCATCAATATGCCATCCAATGGGTCCTGAATATGTTAGTTCGGTACTAAGCTCCTTGTTTAATTGTTCACTTAATGCAATATTCCATCTGCCGAAAGGAGGTCTGAAATAAATGGTTTTATCATCAACAAATTCTTTCAAAAAGAGCTCTGTTTTTTTTAGTTCTGAAACTAAATTCTTGCCTTTATTAAATTCCTTATTCATATCAGGATGGCTATAAGTGTGGCTTCCGATGATATGCCCCAAATTTTTTACTTCACGAACAATTTCAGGATATTTTTTTATGAATTTTCCAACCATAAAAAAAGTGGCGATGATACCTTCATCCTTCAAGTATCTGGCTACCTCAAGTGTTTGTGGCCCAAAAATTTTGCTAGATGATTTTCCTGGTCCGTCATCGAATGTAAAACAGAGCGTTTTTTCAGGAAGCTCAGAGCCCATTAATATTTTATCTGCTAGCATGTATTTTATTGAATGATATAGTAATCGGGCTTAGCAAATTCTCTAGAATTTTAACAAAGCTCCCGAAGTTACTAATTTTTCATTTCTTTACTCCAACAGCATCCAGGATCTTCTCTAAAGGACAAAATTTGGTTATGGAACTTTGTAGAAGATTTGCACCTACAAAAACGCCTAACCAAAGCCAGTTAATATTTACTGTAAATGCTAAAGTAATGCTTACTAAAACAATACTACCAGCAACAGCTCTAACGATTCTTTCTCTCATGATTTTTTAATTTAAAAACTGGATTGTTCAACAGGTACTATAAATGCCCGTATTGGAAAATTGCTTTGATCTACTGTATTGTGTTGTTTAATTAATTCCATGGCTTTTACTGCATTTGCATCTGCAGTAAAACTAAATAGCATCGAGGATTCAAATTGTTCATCTCCTGCAGCAAACCACTCCTCTAAAAGATTAGGTTTGATATTGTCTTTAAATCCAACAATATCCATAGAACTGTACACGATTATATTCGCATCTCTTAATATTTTCTGAACGTTTTCTTGATTCTCTTTTATACAAGTTGCAATAAAAAATTTCATGTGTTATTTTTTAGTGGTTGGATATTTTTTGCGCATCATTTTATAATACAAAACGGGTACTACCAATAATGTTAAGAAAGTAGAAGTAATGGTTCCACCCATTAGTGATATTGCCAGTCCTTGAAAAATAGGGTCGAATAAGATGATTACCGCACCTAGTACTACAGCACCCGCAGTTAATAATATGGGGGTGGTTCTAACGGCCCCAGCTTCTATGATTGCCTGCTTTAATGGAATGCCCTCCCTTAAGCGTATATTAATAAAGTCGATCAATAATACCGAGTTTCGAACCATTACACCAGCCAGCGCAATGAATCCTATCATCGATGTGGCTGTAAAATAGGCATGCATCATCCAGTGTCCTAATACGATTCCGATTAATGATAATGGAATCGCAGCTAACATCACCAATGGAACCACAAAATTCTGAAACCATCCAACAATTAAGATATAGATCATCAAGATCACAACTGCAAATGCAATACCCAGATCCCTAAATACTTCATATGTAATCTGCCATTCTCCATCCCACTTCAAAGAATAATTATCTTCAAGGGTTGGTTGATGCGTGTATTCTTCTGCTAAGGAATATCCTTTAGGGATTTTAATATTTTTTAAACTGTCTGAAACTTTTGCTATGGCATAGGATGGACTTTCCAGATTACCCGCCATATCTGCTAAAACATACACGACTTCCTTTTGATTTTTTCGGTAAATATTTTTCTGAGCGGTTTCTTTACTTACCACAACCAGATCTCTCAACGGAACTTCATTTCCTTGTGCACCTAAAACCTTCACGTCTAAAACATCTTCCATACTACTTTTATTGGCATCACATAGTTGCAGTTTAATGCCAGTTTGCAGAAAGGAGGTGGGTTGATATAAATTACCAACTGGCATACCTGTAACCGCCGCATTAATGGTTGCAGCTACCTGGGCAGTAACAATTCCCTGACGCATGGCTTTTTCTTTGTCAACCGTTATATGATATCCTGGCTGATCTGCTTCCACCATCCAATCAACATCAACTACATCTGCGGTTTTTGAAACCAGCGTCTTTACCTGGTCCGCTATTTTAATCTGCTCTTCATAGTTTGGCCCATAAACTTCTGCTACCAATGTGGAAAGTACCGGAGGGCCTGGTGGTACTTCTACAATTTTTACATTTGCGTTGTATTTTTTTGCAATGGCTTGAATGGGTGCTCGCATTTCTTTGGCTATCCCGTGACTCTGAATACTTCTGTTTTTCTTGTCAACCAAATTCACTTGTATATCTGCCATGTTTTCTGCACGCCGTAAATCATAGTGCCTTACTAAGCCATTAAAACTGATAGGTGCAGAAATGCCAATATAGGTTTGATAATTTTCTACCATGTTTTGTTGCGAAACATAATCTCCAATATCTTTTGCAACCGCCTGCGTTTTTTCTAAAGTAGTGCCTTCCGGCATATCTATCACTACCTGGAATTCATTCTTATTATCAAATGGAAGCATTTTCACTGCAACTGTTTTTGTATAAAACAACAGCATCGAACCCATGAGAATAACTACAATGCTAATAATAAAAGTCCAACGCTTACCCCTAGATTCTAATAAGGGGTGAATGAATGATTTGTAAATTTTATAAATGCCGGTTGACTCTAAACTATGCGGCTTAGATTCTTCATGCTCCATTCCTTTATGTTCTTTTTCACGAAGAAATATATAACCTAAGTAGGGTGTAAGAGTTAAGGCAACAATTAGTGAAAGCATCATGGCAATAGAAGCACCAATAGGCATTGGGCTCATATATGGGCCCATCATGCCCGAAACAAATGCCATCGGCAAAACGGCTGCTACAACCGTAAATGTGGCTAGTATGGTAGGGTTACCAACTTCGTTGATGGCATAAACGGCTGCTTGTAAAGGCGGCAGCTTTTTCATTTTAAAATGCCGGTGCATATTTTCTGCAATAATGATACTATCATCTACCACAATACCTGTAATGAATACTAGTGCAAATAGTGTAATCCTGTTCAAGGTATAGTGCATAAAATAATATGCAAAAAGTGTAAGAGCAAAGGTTACGGGCACTGATAAAAATACTACCAGGCCACCTCTCCATCCCATTGCAAGCATTACAAAGAGAGTAACAACCACAATTGATATAAATAAATGGAAAAGTAATTCTGAAACCTTTTCACTTGCTGTTTCACCATAGTTTCTTGAAACCGTTAATTGCACATCATTGGGTATCAAATCTTTTTTTAGATGATTTACTTTTGTTAGAATTTCTTCCGACAGTTTCATCGCATCTGCACCTTTTTTCTTTGCAACCGATAATGTGATTGCTGGATAATTTGAAGGGTACACTTTACCCAACTTTTCAGATGCTTTGCCATATCCAAATAATACATATTGATTGGAAGTTTCTGGCCCGTCCTCCACTTTAGCCACCTGCTTTAAATACACAGGCTGTAGTTGATTCATTCCAACAATCAGGTTTGCCACATCATCTGAAGTATGCAGAAAATTTCCTGTCTCAACGGTAAGAGCAGTATCATTTTGTAGCAAATTGCCATGTTGCATTTGCATATTACTGCCTTGAATTAATTTACTCATAGATAAAAAATCCACATGGTTTTCTGCCATTTTATTTTTATCTACCCATACTTTGATTTCTCTGCTTCTTCCACCTAGAATATTGATGTCAGATACGTCATTAATCTTTTTAATTTCATTGCTCAATTCCTGACCAATCTGTTTCAACCTATAATCATCATAGGTATCACTCCATAATGTAATGCCAAAAACAGGTACGTCATCTATTGCCCTGGTTTTAATTAATGGAAGGGTTACACCTTGTGGCATTTTATCCATATTCTTCATCAACTCACTATACAGTTTCACAAGAGAACGTTCTACGTCCTCACCTACTTGGAACTGAACAATAAGCATTGCTTGCCCTTTCATGGAAGTAGAATACACATATTCCACACCCTTTACATTTGAAATCATTTTCTCCATGGGTGCAGCCACTTTTGTTTCCACATCTTTCGGTTCTGCACCCGGATATCCTATGAAAATATCTGCCATAGGTACCTGGATCTGTGGTTCCTCCTCTCTCGGAATTAGAAAAGTACTGTAGGCGCCTATCAATAAAAATGCAATCATTAGCAGGATCGTTAATTTCGACTGCAGAAATGACTTTGCTATATTACCTGAAAAACCATTTTTCATTTATAATTATTTATTCGTTTTTACACTTGCTCCGTTAAATATTTTACCTTCTGAACTTGTAATAAAGCTTTCGCTTTTTTCTAATCCACTCAGTACCTCTACTTTATCACCATAAGTTTTGCCTAATCTTATCCAACGTAGTAATGCATGATTATTCGCACTAATAGTATAAATGCCAGTTAATTGATTTTTATATTCTATTGCTGTTGCTGGAATTAAAATGGCATCTGTTTCTGAAGATTTTGCTATTGTATTTTTTAATGGAATTGATATGTTGGCATACATACCAGCATAGATTCCTTTTTGTGCTGATTCAGGTATTTTAATTTTTACGATAAATAGACCACCTGTAAACTGAGAAGATGGATTGATCTGACTAACAGAAGATTGAAATGTTCTCTCAATAGATTGTATTTGCACATTTGCTATACTACCTAACTGTAACTGTTGTATCGAATTTTCTGGTACAGACGCACTCACTTGTAATACACCTGCTTGTTCAATGGTTAGAATAGGCATGCCAGGGCTAGCCATACTTCCTGCATCCATCATTTTCTGACTTATAATACCTGAGAAAGGCGCAATTAATTCAGAGTAATTCATCATTGCATTTACTTCGTTACGCATTTGTTTGGCAGCTTCTAGTCTCGACATTGCGGAGTAATATTGTAAATTGATATTGTCTAATTCCTTAGCAGAAGCACTTTGTTGTTTATATAAATTATTAAACCTTTCTTGATCTTTTTTTGCACTATTATAGGCAGCTTCTGCTTCAGTAATCATTGCATCGGTTTGAGCTCTTTTTGCTTTAATATCATCGTTGCTGATACGAACCAATAATTGCCCTTTATTTACATGGTCGCCCACTTTAACCGTGATAGCAGTAATAAAGCCCATCATACGAGTGCTAATATTCACTGTTTGAGAAGCTTCAATTTGTCCACTAAAATTTAATTCTTTTGAACTGTTCGATAAGGGAGTAGCTACTTGTACAAGTATTGCCGTATCTATAGCCTTTTCTTTTTCTTCTTTCTTTGAAGAACAACTGCTAAAGATGGTTAACAGGCTTAAAGCGATTAGTGATATATTTTTTTTCATGAGTCTATTATTGAGTGGGTTTATTTGTTAAATGTGCTTGTTAGGAATTGGATATAAGCTCTGGTAATATTGCTGGTTAATATGGCTTGCGCTTTTGATAGTTGTTGTTGAGAAAGTTGTGTACTTGCCATTAATAGATCGGTAATATTTGCCAAACCCTGTTCGTATCTGTTTTGTAGAATACGTAAGGCCTCTGTAGCTTGTTCAATGGCTTTATCCTGTTGTGTTATGTCGAAATTCGCATCATTCAATTCGCGAAGGGCTTTGTTCAATTCAACCTGACCCTGGTCTTTTTGCATTGTCAGTTGATCTTTTAATTTATTGCGCTCCAGTGTTTGGGTGGTTATGGTATTTTTTGTTTTATTACCACTAAAAATATCCCATGATAATTGAAACCCTGCTAAATAGGCATTTGCACCAAAACCTAACATTCTGCTATCGTTTAATTGATAAGATCCAAATGCATTCAATCTAGGCAAGTAAGATTTTTTTGAAGAACTGATGGTAAAGTCAGATGCTTCTATTGCTTTTTGCATCGCTAAGAAATCAGATCTGGCATCAGTTAATTTAATTGCATTATTTGTTGCAGTAGTATTGATACTGGGTTCATTTACCGTATATATCACACCAGCGGGCAGGTGCATCAAAAAACTGAGATAATCTGATGCATTTTTAATATTTGAATTTGCCTTAGCAAGAGTTGATTCCACTATTTTAATATGCACTTCTGCATTTAATACATCCGATTTCTGAATTAGCCCTTGTTCAAAATGGTCTTTAGCAAATTTGCTTACAGCTGTTGTGGTTTTATTTGCTTCCTCTAATACTTTCCTAGCGTTGTAGGCAAAGGCCAATTGTAAGTATGCTTTTTGAACTTCAAACTGTATATATTCTTTTGTACGGGCAGTTTGAAATTGATAAATCTCTTTCTGTGAGGCAGCAGCTTTTTTTTGATACCACAGATCTATATTCACAATTGGCTGCATTACTTCTAATTTGGTAGTAAAATCAGGAGTTCCATTAGGATGGTTGAGCAGGTCTGGATTAAAATCACTCATGGTAATCGACTTCTGCTGTAGTTTAAAACCAAATGCATTCAAAGGATTATTGGTGCTTAAGGCTGTATAACTAAACCCAACTTGCGGCAGGTATATAGCCTGGGTTTGCAGGTACTTCGCATTGGCAATTTTTTCATCCTGCTGAGCTAATTGTACCGCCTGATTGTTTAGTAAGCTATTTGCAATGGCATCCTGTAAGCTCAGGAATCTTGTACTATCTTGTGCAGAAGCCCCCTGATATGAAATGATCAATAACGTTACGGTAAAATAAAGAAGAAACCTGAATGGCCTAATTCTGCTCATGTATTTTCAATTTGATGCAAAAGTACCGGCCAGTATATGCGTGTTCGGTAACATTTGTCACCCTAGTATGTAATTGAAATGTTTAGACATTAATAATTGAACTCTTTTAAAACCAGCTTTTCCTGATATAAATCATATTCTTCTGTAACTAACATCACAGAGTAGGATACGTGTAGAAATGACCTTTGTTGTGAAATACAAATACATTAAATACATCACATGAAAAGTTTAGTCATTTTAGGAGCAGGTACAGCAGGAACAATGATGGCAAATCATCTTAATAAAAAGCTGAATCGGAAAGAGTGGGATATAAGCATTATTGATGAACGAAAAGAGCATCATTACCAACCCGGTTATCTTTTTCTTCCCTTTGATATTTATAAGCCTACCGACATTATTAAAAATATTAAGGAATTTATACCTTCTAATGTTGAGTTAATTCAGAATAGTATTGAGAAAATTGATGCTAAGGAAAATAAAATAGTATTGGCAGAAGGCGAAATTGTAAAATATGATTTATTGATCATTGCTACAGGAGCCAAAATTGCTCCAGAGGAAACAGAAGGTATGGGAGGTGCTGAATGGCATAAATCAGTATTCGATTTTTATACCTATGAAGGAGCTCTTGCATTAAGAAATAAACTGCGTGAGTGGGAGGGTGGAAATTTAGTAGTTCATATTACTGAAATGCCTATTAAATGCCCAGTGGCGCCTTTGGAGTTTGCTTTTTTAGCAGATTCTTTTTTTCAGCATAAGAATATGCGCAATAAAGTGAACATCACTTATGTAACACCATTAAGCGGTGCTTTTACGAAACCAAAATCTACAGCTGCGTTAGAACATTTATTAGGCGAGAAAAATATAGCCATTGAAAGCGATTTTGCAATTGCCGAAGTAAATAATGATGATAAAACAATTATTGATTACGGTGGAAGAGTAATTCCTTTCGATCTTTTAGTAACCGTACCTACGAATAAAGGAGATGCATTAATGGAGCGCTCTGGTATGGGAGATGAGCTAAATTATGTACCTACAAACAAAGCAACTTTGCAATCACAAGCATACGAAAATGTTTTTGTAATTGGGGATGCCACAAATGTTCCTGCATCTAAAGCAGGTTCTGTAGCACACTTTGAGGCTGAAATCTTAACCGAGAATATTCTACATTATATTAAACAGGAACCATTAGCAGCAAGCTTTGATGGCCATGCGAACTGTTTTATCGAAACAGGTCACCAAAAAGCTTTACTAATCGATTTCAATTATATCCATGAGCCAGTATCCGGAACATTTCCGTTCCCAGGAGTAGGTCCTTTACAATTACTCAAGGAAAGTGTATTGAATCACTGGGGTAAACTGGCATTCAGATGGATCTACTGGAATATGTTATTAAAGGGAATACCTATTCCTTTTGTAGGCTCTCATATGAAAACAGCAGGTAAAAATTTCTAAAACTATATAAACAATTTTTATGGAAAAGTTAATCGCAAACAAACAAATTCAAGTTAACGAAGAAGGTTATTTAGCCAATTTTAGTGAATGGAATAAAGAAGTGGGTGAGGCTATTGCCGTTGAAGCAGCAATTGATCTATCTCCCAAACACTGGGAAGTGATCAATTACATTCAGGATGAATTTAAAAAGGAGTCTCCATTGAGCATTCGTAAAATTGGAAAGAGTGGCGTAGTAGACATCAAAGAGTTCTACGCACTATTTCCAAATGCACCACTCAAAACAGCTACAAAGATTGCTGGGATACCTAAACCAGCAAGTTGTATATAATTAAAAATTAAATCAAAAACCATGACTGAAAATAATGGCGAGATCAGAAAGATGATGATCATTCTTTCTAAAGCCTCAATTGAAAATGTTTATGCTGCATTTGTTTTAGCAAATGGTGCAAGAATGGAAGGAATAGAAGCCGAGATGTTTTTTACCTTCTTCGGATTGGAAGCAATTCATAATAAAAAATTAGACCATTTACATGTAGCCACAGTAGGTAACCCTGCTATGCACATGCCTACTATGTTGGGTGGATTACCAGGTATGGAAGCTTTGGCAACCAGCATGATGAAAAAAGAAATGGAAAAATTAGATATGCCAGAAGTACGAGAATTTTTGGAAATATTAAAAGCTTCTGGGGTTAAACTTTGGGCTTGCAAATTAGCCATGGAAATGTTTCATTACGAAAAAGAAGACATGTTCCCTGATTTAGATGGAGTAATCACTGTGGGTGACTTTTATAAGCAAGCTACTGGAATTGGTGCTCATATGCTATTCATATAGTTAGATGAGAAATATGGCTGGTTCATTGATTTAATGAACCGGCCTTTTTAGCATTTTTTTGGTGGTGATAGAAATTTTGGTTAAGTTTGTTAACCAAATGGTTAATTTTAATGGCAAGTAAACGAAAAGATAGTAATACAGAGGAAAAGATATTAAGTGCAGCTAGGCAGGTATTTATCGAAAAAGGTTTTGCAGGTGCTAGGATGCAGGATATTGCCGATAGGGCGGAGATCAACAAAGCGATGCTTCACTATTACTTTAAAAATAAGGAAATGCTTTTTGAAGTGATATTCCGTGAAACGGCGGGTAAGCTATTTCCCCATTTTGAAAAGTTGATGGAGTCTGACTTAAATTTCTTCGACAAGATCAGATCTATTGTATCCAGTTATATTGAAATGATCATTCAAAACCCTTATCTGCCTTTGTTTGTAATGAATGAGATGAATAAGAATCCTCAGATCGGATTAAAGAATTTTTTTGAGGCACAAAAGCCGGGATTTGTAAAAAAATTTAGAGAATCAATTGAGGAAAGTGTAAAAAATGGAATAATTCAACCCATCAATCCGATTCATTTAATCATGAATATATTTTCGATGTGTGCATTCCCGTTTATCGCAAAACCAATGATCAGCATGCTAACTGGTATTGAAGATGAGCAGTTTAAAAACTTAATGGAACAGCGAAAAGTATTGGTAGCTGAATTTATTATTCATTCGATAAAAAAATAATTATTTATGTATAAGTTAACTAAATGGTTAAAAATTACTTTGAGTTCATTTATATTGATTGTACATCCCATACAATCAATGGCCCAAAACGCTATTACGGAACTGAATTTGGAACAAGCTTATCAATTGGCGAAAGCAAATTATCCACTAATCAAACAGAAAGACCTAATTAATAAATCGGCTTTCTTATCAATTGAAAATATCAATTCTGCTTATTTACCCCAATTGAGCGTGAATGGTTCGGCCAGTTATCAATCGGATGTTACCAGTATTAAATTACCCATTGCGGGAGTAAATATTGCGCCGATGAGTAAAGACCAATATAAATTTTGGGGAGAATTAAACCAGTTGATTTATGATGGTGGAATTGTTAAATATCAAAAAGAATTGCAAGAACTTAGTTCATTGGTGGATGATCAAAAATTAGAAGTTGAATTATATAAATTAAAAGATAGAATCAATCAATTGTATTTAGGGGCATTACTATTAGATGCGCAATTAGTTCAAGTAAATTTATCTAATGAAAATTTACAGATCGGCCTAAAAACGGTGAATGCCCAATTAGTAAACGGGGTTGTTTTTAAGTCGGCCGTATTGGTTCTGGAAGCCCAACTATTATTAACAGATCAGCGTATAGTAGAATTGAAATCAAATAAGAAAGCAATTCTACAAATACTTGCCATGTTTCTACATCAACCAATAAGTGAAACGGTGAAATTGGAAAAACCGGTCATTACTGAATTAACGGATTTAAGTATTGTGCGGCCAGAAATGAAATTATTTGCTTACCAGGATAGTCTCTGGAATGTGCAAAATCAAATGGTTAGTGCCAAGTTGAACCCCAAACTAAGTGTATTTGCACAAGGGGGATATGGTAGACCAGGATTGAACATGCTCAATAATGATTTTGCACTTTTTGGAATGGGTGGACTGCGGTTAAACTGGTCGCTTAGTAATTTGTATACCCATAAAAGAGAGCATCAAATGATAGCATTGAATCAGAAAATAAATGAGGTTCAGAAAGATGTATTTGTATTTAATACCACAACGCAACTTTCACAGCAATTGGAAGAAATTAAGAAGCTCCAGGACTTAGCAACTATTGATGAAAAAATAGTAGGTGTTCGAACTAGTATTACAGCTGCCTCAAAAGCTCAGCTGCAAAATGGCGTGATTAATTCTAATGATTATCTCAGGGAGATCAATTTCGAAGATCAAACTCGAAATAATTTTACCCTTCATCAAATACAACTTATGCAGGCAAAGATTAATTATCAGACTATTAAAGGAAATCAATAAAATCTATTTTATGAATTATAGAAATTTCGTATTGTCAATTGCTGGAATTGTGCTCATAAGTGCTTGTAGTTCTAGTCAGCTAAAACACGATGCAGCTGGTATTTTTGAAGCAGATGAAATCATTGTTTCTTCAGAACTTAGCGGGAAAATTTTAGCGTTTAAAGTAAACGAAGGAGATCTCCTGAAAAAAGATTCAGTAGTGGCAATGATAGATGCACTACCCGTTAATTTACAACAGCAGCAACTGGAGGCTTCTGTGAAAGCGCTTTCCGAGAAAACGCAGAATGTAGCACCACAGATTAAACTCTTGAAAGATCAAATATCAGTTCAGGAAACGTTATTGGCTAATCTGCAGCATGAGCGATCTAGAATTGAATCGCTTTTAAAAGCCGACGCAGCAACTGCCAAACAATTAGATGATATCAATTTTCAAATTGAATCAGCTAAGAAACAAATAGCAGTTACAGAACAACAGATAGCGGTACAAGTTAATAATGTGCAAACACAAAATAGGGCCATACTAAGTGAAGCGAACCCCCTTCAAAAACAAATAGCACAGCTCAAAGATAAAGAACAACGTGCCAATATTATAAATCCTGTTAATGGTACGGTACTCACAAAGTATGCCATGGAGGGAGAAATCACAAGTGCTGGAAAAGCGATGTATAAAGTGGCTGATCTGAGTTCCTTGATTTTAAGAACCTATATCAGTGGTACCCAATTGCCGGCAATCAAACTCGGGCAAACTGTAAAAGTATTTATCGATGAAGGTGACAAAAACTTTAAAGAATACACTGGTATCATCACAATGGTTTCTGATAAAGCAGAGTTCACACCCAAGACCATTCAAACAAAAGACGAACGCGCAAATTTGGTGTATGCCGTAAAAGTACTTGTAAAGAATGACGGGTATTTAAAAATTGGTATGTACGGAGAAATCCAATTCAAATAATATGCAAGCCGTAATTGTAGAACATATTGTCAAAAAATATCAGGTCGAAAAATCTGAAGTAATCGCTCTCAAAGATGTTTCTTTTGAAGTAGCAAAGGGAGAGTTGTTTGGGGTAGTTGGTCCTGATGGTTCGGGTAAAACAAGTTTGTTTAGGGTACTTACTACATTGCTTTTTGCAGATAGTGGGGCAGCGAAAATTGATGGATATGATGTAGTGAAAGATTATAAAATAATACGAAAAAAACTTGGCTATATGCCAGGGAGATTTTCATTGTACCAGGATTTATCTGTTGAAGAAAACCTCACATTTTTTGCTACTATTTTTAATACCACAATCGAAGAAAATTATGATTTGATCAAAGAGATTTACCAACAAATCGAACCATTCAAAAAAAGAAGAGCTGGTATGTTATCAGGAGGGATGAAACAGAAATTGGCCTTGTGCTGTGCTTTGATCCACAAGCCATCGGTTTTAATTCTAGATGAGCCTACCACAGGAGTAGATGCAGTTTCTAGGAAGGAATTTTGGGAAATGTTACAAAGATTTAAAAGGCAAGATATTACCATCCTTGTGTCTACACCTTATATGGATGAAGCCAGCATGTGCGACAGGGTTGCTTTATTGCAAAATGGTCAGATCTTGGCTATTGATAAACCGGCTAACATAAATCAGCAATTCTCCCACCCACTTTGGGCAGTTCAAGCTTCAAATATGTATGAGTTGCTTAAAAAATTAAAAGATTGGCAGGCGGTTTATTCTTGTTATTCTTTTGGAGAGTTTTATCATGTTGTCATGAAATTAGATGCAACAGGTGGTAAAGAGATTCAAGCATATTTATCGGAACAGGGTTTTCAAAATGTGGAAGTAAAACAGATTGCAGCCAATATAGAAGATTCTTTCATGGCATTAATGAATACAACTCATGATTAACGAAAAAGTAATTATTGCAGAAAGCCTAACCAAAAACTTCGGAGATTTTGTGGCAGTAGATCAGATTTCTTTTGAAGTGGCGAAGGGCGAAATATTTGGTTTTCTGGGAGCAAATGGAGCAGGAAAAACAACTGCTATGCGGATGTTATGTGGCTTATCTACACCTAGCTCAGGAAAAGCAAATGTGGCAGGATTCGATTTGTTTAAAGAAACGGAGAAGATCAAGAAGAGCATCGGATATATGAGTCAGAAATTTTCGCTTTATGAAGATCTCACTATCCGGGAAAATATTCAGTTTTATGGGGGAATATATGGACTTTCAAAAAAAAATATACAAGAAAAATCTGCCTATCTGGTAGAGCATTTGCATTTACAGAATTATCAAAACAACTTAGTTAAATCATTGCCTTTGGGTTGGAAACAAAAGCTGGCATTTTCTGTTGCTATTGTACACGACCCTGCGATTGTTTTTTTAGACGAACCCACTGGTGGTGTTGATCCTGTAACACGTAGGGAATTTTGGGAATTGATTTATGATGCATCAGCCAGAGGGATTACTGTTTTTGTAACCACGCATTATATGGATGAAGCAGAATATTGTAATAGGGTAAGTATTATGGTTGATGGCAGAATTGAGGCATTGGATACTCCAAAGGAACTTAAGAAAATCTATGAGAGTGTTTCAATGGGTGAGGTTTTTCTGAAATTGGCTCGTAAAGCAGTAAGAGGAGAATAATACGAAATGAGCTATAACAAATTTGAATTTCAACCAAAAATATTATTTACGAATTACATGTAACCAAAATCATTTTATAGACACATGAAACAATTTTTTGCCTTTGTAAAAAAAGAGTTTTTCCATATTTGGAGAGATAAAAGAACCTTGTTTATTTTATTGGGAATGCCTATTACGCAGATTATCATTTTTGGATTTGCTTTAACCAATGAAGTAAAGAATACCAAAATGGCCATCTTGGATTTTTCCAAAGATGCTTCTTCATCGCAGCTGATACAAAAAATGAGCGTGAGCAAATATTTTGATGCAACAACCGTATTGGCGAATTATCTTGAAGTAGAACCTTTGTTTAAAAAAGGGAAGATTAAAATGGTAATGGTAATTCCACAGCAATTTGCCAATGATCTTCAGCATGGGAATCAAGCGCATATACAATTGATTTGCGATGGATCAGATCCCAATGTAGCCAATACGTTATCCACTTATGCAACTGTAATTATCAAGGATTTCCAAAATGAAATTATAAAAGAGCAGAAATTACCTTATCGAATAGAAACAGATATCAGAATGTTGTATAATCCCGAATTAAAAGGTGCTTATAGTTTTGTTCCTGGTGTGATGGCTTTGATTTTAATGCTTACTAGTGCTATGATGACTTCCATCGCCATCGTTAAAGAAAAAGAAATGGGAACCATGGAAATCATTCTGGTTTCTCCATTAAAATCCTTTGGAGTAGTGATCGCAAAAGCAGTTCCTTACATGTTATTATCAATGGTTAATGTGGCTACCATTCTGCTTCTGAGTGTATATGTTTTAGAGGTACCCATACGTGGTAGTTTATTATTACTATTATCTGAGGGTTTATTATTTACCATTACTTCTTTAGCACTTGGATTATTGATTTCTTCTGTAACCGACTCACAGCAGGTTGCCATGCTCATTTCATTAATGGGCCTTTTTCTGCCAACAACTGTGCTTAGCGGATATATGTTTCCAATTGAAAATATGCCCTTGCCTTTACAAATCATGTCAAATTTAGTTCCTGCCAAATGGTTTTATTTTATTGTAAAAACCATTATGATCAAAGGATTGGGTATCCAACATGTATGGAAGGAAACTTTGATATTAGTAGGGATGACGGTTGTTTTATTTGGTATAAGTATAAAAAAATTTAAAACCCGTTTGTCATGAGTGTTTTGAAATATTTATTGCAGAAAGAGTTCCGCCAAATTTTTAGAGATCCTTCTATTCTTAAAATCATTTTTGTAATGCCTGCGCTGCAATTAATTGTGATACCATTGGCTGCAGATTACGAAGTGAGAAATATAAACATAGCAATAGCAGATCATGATCATTCAGTATATACCCAGCAAATGGTTCAGAAAATAAAATCTTCTGGCTATTTTAAATTAGTTAATTATACAAGTACATTTCAGGAAGCCGTTACCAGTATTGAAGCTGATCAAGCAGATATCGTTCTGGAAATCCCAGCTAAATTTGAACTGCAAATTGTTCGGGAAGATCATGCAAGTATATTTATTGCTGTTAATGCAGTAAATGGAATGAAAGCAAATCTTGGTGCGGTCTATTTGCAAAATATCATTCAAAACTATAATAATCAAATTAGAACCAAGTGGGTACAATTTCCGGCAATACCCCCACAAACAAATATCAATGTATCTGTATCCAATTGGTTCAATCCGATGATGAGTTATAAATATTTTATGGTTCCAGCCGTTTTAGCCACGTTACTTTCACTATTGGGTACTTTTCTCACCGCATTGAATATTGTTCGGGAAAAAGAAATTGGCACTATTGAGCAAATCAATGTAACTCCCATAAAAAAATACCATTTTATCCTTGGCAAATTAATTCCATTTTGGGTTTTAGGATTAGTGGTTCTAACAATCGGTTTTTTGATTATGCGATTTGGATACCAAATTCATCCAGTAGGAAATATGTTGATCGTGTATTTATTTGCGTCAATCTATTTACTGTCCATTCTAGGCCTTGGGTTACTAATTTCCACCTATGCAGATACGCAACAGCAGGCAATGCTTATTTCCTTTTTTCTTTTAATGATCTTTATTATGCTGGGAGGATTGTTTACTCCTATTGATAGTATGCCTTCCTGGGTACAAAAACTTACCTGTTTAAATCCGGTTTCCTATTTTATTGATGTTGTACGAATGGTAGTGTTAAAAGGAAGTGGGTTAGCTGATATCAAGAATCATATTTTTGTGATAATTGGGTTTGCTGTATTCTTAAACAGCTGGGCTGTGTGGAATTATAAAAAAACAAACTAGTTGCACTGGCTATCTAGTTTTCAAATTCCTACCATTATTCTCTATTTTTCTGAAAATATTTATATACTACGAAGGATTCTCCTCTGGCAGGCATCTATTATATTTACACTTTGAATGAACAAGAACTCATAAAACAGTTAAAGCTAGGAAATGAACCTGCTTTTAAGATGCTTGTAGAGGCTCATAGTAACCGTGTGCATTATACTGTTTTAAATATTCTTCAAAATGCTATTGATACAGAAGACATTGTACAGGAGACCTTTATACAGGTTTTTGAATCTATTAAGCACTTTAAAGAAGCATCTAGTCTGGCAACCTGGATTTATCGAATTGCGGTTCATAAGGCCCTCGATATAATCAGAAAACAAAAGAACAGAGCCAGATTACATGCCATTGTTCCTTGGTGGATGCCAGATGAAAATAAAAGTATAGATGCGGTTTATCTCAACCCTGGTATTTTAATAGAGCATAAAGAAAAAGCGGTTAGGATTTTTAAAGCTATTAACGAATTGCCTCATCAACAAAGAGTGGCATTTACGTTGATCAAAGTGCAGGGAATGAAATATGAAGAAGCTTGCGAAATTTTACAATTAAGTGTAAAAGCAGTTGAATCATTAGTTAGTAGAGCTAGAGTAAAATTGAAAACCCGATTGGAAAATGATTATTAATTAGTGCACATGAAAAAAGAAGCAAACGAAATTTTGGAACAACACTTGTCAGTTTTGAGCAATATGGAAGAAATTGGCCCTAATGTTTTTTTTTATACCAGACTAAAAGCTAGAATGGAAAAGGAAATTGACAGCAACTTATGGAAATTTCCCCTTAAGCCTGTATGGGTTATCAGTATCTTAATCATGCTACTGGCTTTAAATGGCGTTTTAATTGTTCAGGAATTAAATTCTTCTAAAACCAATACAGATAAGGGTATCCAGGCTTTGGCTGCTTCTTACGACCAAGTTATTTCAGATTAAAAATTCAATGCAATGAAAAATATGGTAAAAAATAAACTGTTTATCTGGGCAATTGTATTATTAGTTCTTGCAAATATGGTTACCCTTGGTTTCTTCTGGACAGGAAGGATGCGGCAAATGAAAGAAGGCTCCCCTAAAGAATTTTTAGCAGCTAAACTGAAATTTAATGAATATCAAAAAAAGCAATTCTTCGACCTGGCACAAGAGCATCACGAAAATGCCCAAAAGATCAGAGAAAAAATTAAATTTTCAAAAGATGCATTTTTTGATCTTTTAAAGCAAGACAACGTTTCTGATAGTGCAAAAAGAGCAACTGCAAGGGTGGTAAGTTTAAATTTAGAAGAACTCGATTTGTATACACTGGAACATTTTAAAAAAGTAAGGGCTTTATGTAATCAGGATCAAAAAGAAATTTTTGATAGCGTCATACACCAAATAACTGGGGCTGTTAATGAACCGTCACGACCCAATATGCCTCCTAATTCTCCAAAATGAGATGGAACAAAATTACCTTTTGATGAACACTTTTTTTTGTAAAGCTGATCAATGTCATATGTAAAACTTGCACAAGTTGATATTTTGCGGTAGTCAATTGATACCTATTATCCCGTAATTTTTAATAATTACCGCATGAATTCAAGCTCTTTTAAAACAAGTATACTCTTGTTCTTATTTCCCATTTCTATATGGGCACAGCCAGTAAAACAAGTGCAACTGAAACAATTTTTTTTACAGTCTTCCCAAATTGTGCATAGTTCAGGAGCTCAACTTACACAGATCAATTATTCGGGAAAAGAAAAATGGTATCCGGTTACGGTTCCATCTACAGTTTTAACAGGATTGGTGGCAAATAAATTATACCCAAATCCGTACATCGATCTCAATAATATGCGTATCCCCGACGCATCTGATAGTTTTAATAATCAATATCATTTAGCACAGTATTCTCATATTCCTAATGTACCCAATCCATGGAAGAAAGCATACTGGTATCGAACCAGTTTTCTTGTTCCGGCTTCTGATAAAGGAAAATTGTTCCAACTTATTTTTAAAGGAATAAATTATCGTGCCGATGTTTGGCTAAATGGAAAATTAATTGCCGACAGTTCTCAAATGGTTGGCATGTTTGCTGAGTTTAATCTTAATGTAAGCCATGCCATAAAAGCAGGAGCAGAAAATAATTTAGCCATTAAAATTTACCCTTTAGATTTTCCTGGCTTACCCGCGCACCCACAAATTAATGCACTGGGAGATTTTTATGAGAATGGTGGTCCCACAGGCGATATAGGTAAAAACGTTACCATGCTATGTTCTGTAGGATGGGATTGGATGCCCGAGATCAGAGATCGTAATATGGGTATCTGGCAGCCAGTATTTTTAAGAACTTCAGGAGCCGTAGTAGTTCAACAGGCAAAGATCAAAACTACATTCACTTCAGGGAATGATACAAATGAAGCCAAAATTAATCTCCAATTAGTGTTGGCTAATTATAGTAAGGCAAAACAAGCAGGTGAATTAAAAATTACTATCGCTCCCGAAACATTTGTGGGAAAGAGTTTTACAATTTCTCAACAGATTACTTTACAAGGAGAGGAACTTAAGCATATAGCGTTCGATGCTGATCATTTTAAACAATTAATTATTCAGCATCCCCATATTTGGTGGCCACATGGTTATGGTAACGCAGATCTTTATAAATTACGTTTACAATTTATTTCCGGAAAAGGAATTTCAGATGACACCAGTTTTTTGTTTGGCATCAGAACCGTTGATTCAAAGTATTCGTTGGTAAAAGGTTGGAGTAAAAGAGACTTTTATGTAAATGGAAAACGCATTCATTTAGTGGGTGGAGCCTGGGTTCCAGATATGATGTTGCAGGAAGATTCGCTAAGATTTGCACAAGAATTATTATTATGTAAAAATGCCAATACCAATCTCGTAAGAATCTGGGGTGGGGGTGTGGCACCTCCGGATGCTTTTTTTGAAACAACTGATCGTTTGGGATTATTGGTTTGGGAAGATTTTTGGATCACGGGCGATACACATGGTGAATTTAAGGGTTCAAATGAATATCCCTATCAAGGAAATGTATACATCAATAATACCATCAGTACCATTTATCGTTTGAGAAATCATCCATCCTTATTAGTATGGACAGGCGGAAATGAAGGCCATGCCAGAAAAGAATTGTACGATGCGATGCGTGATAATGTGGCTTTACTGGATGGAACAAGGCCATTCATTCCTTGCTCTTCTGGATTTGCACATTTGCCTAAAGATTGGAATATGTCTTGGCCAGATAATCAACCAGGTGGTGTGTATAGCGGAGGTTCTTATAAATGGGAGGACCCTAATTTTTATTATACCAAAATTAATGAAGGCCAGGATTGGTTATTTAAAGATGAAACTGGTATTCCTTCTCAGGTACCTTTTGAAACCCTTGCAAAGAATATTCCAAATTTGGTTCATGATACCAGTTTGCCTTATCCATTTAATAATTCATGGGGCTATCATGATGCCTGTTCTGGGAATGGACATTATGATCTTTATTTTGATGAGATGGTTAAAAGATTTGGCAAACCCACCTCATTAAAAGATTTTTCTGATAAAATGCAGTTGATGAATGCCGATGGTTATAGGGGAATTTTTGAAGCTGCCGGGCATAAATTAAATGATAATGGCGGCGTTTTATTATGGAAACTAAACCCTGCTTTCCCGAGTGTAATCTGGCAAATATTCGACTATTATTTGGCACCCAATGCAGGATATTATTTTATGCAAGGCGCAAATGAAAAACTGCACATACAATTAAATTTAGACGACTCAGTAGTTGCAGTAATCAACAGAACCTATCATGCAGAAAATAATATAACAGTAGATGCTGCGGTATATGACTTGAATGGCAAACAATTGTTTACCCAACAAACAACATTGAATATGGGTGAATCTGAAGTGAGAAAAACATTTTCGCTTAGTTCCATCCTTTCAAAGGAAACTTCACTGAGTTTTGTTGTGTTGAATTTAAAAAATGTCAATGGTAAACTTATTTCACATAATGTATATTGGTTTGCAAAAGATCACCAATACCAGGCATTGAAAGAATTAAAACCTGCTCAGTTGAGTGTAAAAACGATTCGAAAACAATCAGATCAAACCAATACCAAGTGGACCTTCCAATTCACCAATACAACCCCTCAAATAGCATTCTTTGTTCATCCTAAAATAACATCAAAAGGCGAGGAACTGTTTCCCGGATTTTGGACTGGCAACTATTTTACACTGGCGCCAGGAGAAACCATAATACTAGATGCCGCGTATCCCAAAGCAACGATAGCTAATAAGAAATTACAATTGAGATTGAGCGGATGGAATAGGGAGGAATTGTTGCTGGAACTTGATTAACAAAAGGGATGATTAAGCTTTATTTCTTACATTGAATAGTAAAACGCACCAGCTATTCGATTTATAAATAAATATCCCTAATATGAAACGATCATGGCTTGTTTTTTTTGTTGCTCTTTTTGCATGCACAAAGGTAAAAGCACAGCAAACTTACACATCCGACTGGAATTCTATTGATAGTAGAGCCACTCCGAATTGGTTTGAAGATGCAAAATTTGGCATCTTTATTCATTGGGGCTTATTTTCTGTACCCGCTTACAGTCCTACTGTAAGAGATGGTGTAGGTGTGTACGATCGTTATGCCGAATGGTATTGGAGAAAATTAATGGAACCCGGTAATACTCAGTCCTACTTTACAAAATTTCATAATCAAACTTTCGGGAAAGATTTTAAATACCAGGACTTTGCTCCCTTATTTAAGGCCGAAGCATACCAACCAGAAGAATGGGCTACATTATTTGAAAGAGCAGGTGCTAAATATGTAGTTCTAACTTCCAAACACCATGAAGGCTTTACACTTTGGCCTTCGAAATTCGCTTGGAATTGGAATGCAAAAGATATTGGTCCACATCGCGATCTTTTAGGTGATTTAACTAAAGCCGTAAAAGATAAAAACCTGAAAATGGGGTATTATTATTCACTTTACGAATGGTACAATCCTTTATGCAAACCTGAAACGATAAACCAGTATGTTGATGAACATATGATGCCTCAAATGAAGGAATTGGTGAATACTTACAAGCCAGATATATTCTGGACTGATGGGGAATGGGATTATCCATCAGCTTCGTGGAAAAGCACCCAGTTTCTTTCTTGGTTGTATAATGAATCGCCGGTAAAATCAACCGTAGTAGTGAATGATCGCTGGGGTAAAGAAACAAGAAGTAAACATGGTGGAATCTACACCACCGAATATGATCTTGTAGATGCTGGAGATGCTAGTGTTACCAAGTTTGATCATCCATGGGAAGAATGTCGCGGTATAGCTGGGTCATTTGGATATAACCGTATGGAGCAATTAGATGATTATTCTACCTCTGAAGAACTAGTTCATATACTTATCAATAAAGTAGCTCGTGGCGGCAACTTGTTATTAAATGTAGGCCCCACTGCCGATGGAAGAATTCCTGTGATCATGCAGCAAAGACTGAGCGATATGGGGCAATGGCTAAAAGTAAATGGAGATGCGATTTATACTACACGTAAATGGGAAAAAGCGCCAGCAATAACAACAAGTACTACTCAATATTATACAAAAAAAGGTAAGGACCTGTACCTAATCTGCACAAAATTTCCTACAACCGATTTAATGGTGAATGATGTTCAAAAGCCAATCAAAGTAACGATGATTGGTCTAGAAGCAACTGTTATTTCTACCTACAAAAAAGGAAGACTAATTATTAAAGTTCCCAATATTAATCCGGTAAATAATCCTACTAATTATGCATGGGTATTTAAATTGGAGGGGGTGTTATAATTATTTATTATTTTTAAAAGGGGATGGTTGTCTAATGTTACAGGACTATCCCCTTTTATACGCCATACGAAACAACACTAACTATGCTTTCCTTAAAGTTTAAGCAGGGGATCATCCTGATCCTTTTTATTGGAATGGCAGGTATTTTTTCTTGCAAAAATAAAAGTCAGCAAGAAGAAGCCATACCTGATCAGGTTAGTTATAATTATGATGTAAGGCCCATATTATCTGATAAATGTTTTAATTGTCATGGTCCGGATGCCAGAAAAAGGGAAGCTGGCCTAAGATTAGATCTTGCTTCAGAAGCTTTTAAAGCCTTACAAGATCATCCCACAAAACATTCGTTAGTTGCGGGTAAACCAGAACAGTCTGAGTTATACATAAGAGTGTCTGCAAAAGATACCAGCCTGCTCATGCCTAAGCCCTCCAGCAGATTGCCTAGATTAACGGATAGGGAATTAGCAATTATTAAAAAATGGATTACCCAGGGTGCAGTTTATGAACCACACTGGGCATTTGTGGCTCCAAAGAAAAAGCCATTGCCTACTGTCAATAATATACAATGGCCCATCAATGAGATTGATTATTTCATTTTGAAAAAAATGGAAGTCAAAGGCCTTGAGCCAAATGAAATAGCGGAAAAGGAAAGACTTGTTAAGCGTGCTTATATGGATATAGTGGGCATTTTACCTAGCCCTAAAGAAACAGAAGCATTCGTAAATGATAAAGATCCTAAAGCATACGACTTATTAATAGACCACTTACTCAATATGCCACAATATGGTGAACGTATGGCTATCAATTGGCTGGATGTGGCCCGCTATTCTGATTCTCATGGCTATCAAGACGATAATTATCGTTCACAATGGCCCTGGCGAGATTGGGTGATTCATGCTTTTAATAAGAATATGCGCTATGATAGTTTTATTACGTGGCAGCTGGCAGGTGATTTAATTCCTAGTGCCAGTAAAGAACAAATTTTAGCTACGGGCTTCAATAGAAATCATAAGATCACAGAAGAAGGCGGGGTAATAGATGAAGAGTACCGTGTGCAATATGTAGTGGACAGAACAAACACATTTAGCAGATCAATCCTTGCGGTTACTGTAGAGTGTGCTAAGTGTCATGATCATAAATATGATCCGATTTCTCAAAAAGATTATTATCAATTATATGCGTTTTTCAATAGTGTGAACGAAGTAGGGTTGGAGGCAACTGTGGGTGGACCAGAAACATGGGCTAAAAACCCGCGTATGCAAATCACCAATCAAGATCTGCAAACAACACTTTCTTTCATCAATAAGATGGATACGAATAAATTAGAAGTATCTGTGATGAAAGATAAAGACACAGCCAGAAAAACTTTCTTATTGGCAAGGGGAAATTATGATCAACCTACCTCAGAAGTATTTCCTTCAACACCCGCAGCTATTCTGCCTTTTGAAAAATCTTTACCACAAAATAGATTGGGATTAGCTCAATGGACATTTGATAAAAGAAATCCATTAACAGCTAGAGTTTTTGTGAACAGAATCTGGCAAGAATTTTTTGGCAGGGGACTGGTAAAATCCACAGCAGATTTTGGAATGCAGGGAGATTTGCCTACCCATCCTGAATTATTAGATTGGTTAGCGGTTGATTTCCAGGAAAATGGTTGGAACATAAAAAGATTAGTAAAGCAGATGGTGCTTTCAGCCACATATCGACAATCCAGTAAAATTTCGCCTGATAAATTAAGCAAGGACCCTGCAAACCTTTACCTCACTTATGCTCCAAGGGTTCGTTTTCCAGCAGAGTTGATCAGAGACATGCTTTTATGTAGTAGTGGACTATTGAATAAAACAATTGGTGGACCAAGTGTTAAACCATACCAGCCTGATGGACTTTGGGAAATGGCCACATCTGGAAGAGGAATCTTAAGAAAATATATTCCCGATTCAGGCCAATCATTATATCGTAGAGGGATCTATACATTTATTAAAAGAACGGTACCTCCACCTTCTATGATGATGTTTGATGCGAGTAATAGGGATGAGTGTCAGGTTAGTCGCTATAGAACTAATACGCCGCTACAAGCGCTTATCATGCTGAATGATCCAACCATGATTGAAGCCTCAAAAGCATTGGCTGATAAAATATTACAGAAAGAATCTGATCCCACTAAAGTGATTACTGAGGCATTTAAAACAATTATTTGTAGAAACCCCTCTAGTAAAGAATTAGATGCTTTAATAACCTACTGGAAAGACAAGAAGGAAGATGTAAATAGACACAAAATAGGCTCAGATAAAATGATTGCAATTGGGGTGTACCAACCTAAAACAAAAAATAGAATTGATTTGGTAATTGCCATGCATACCATTCAGATCATTTATAATATGCAGGAAGCAATCACAAAAACCTGATATGGAAAAAGAACTTTTTGAACACGGCCTCCATATGAATCGCCGCAAATTCATGAGCAGACTCAGTATTGGATTGGGATCTGCTGCATTAGGCTCGCTATTAATTCCGGATTTATTTGGTGGAAATAGTAGCCCCGAAGATGCCATCATGCGCGGTCTACCTCATTTTGCACCTAAAGCAAAACGGGTAATTTATCTTTTTCAGAATGGAGCTCCTTCTCAATTAGAAACCTTCGATCATAAACCTTTACTCTGCCAGATGATGGGAGAGAACTTGCCCGAATCTGTAAGAGGTGGCCAACGTTTAACTGGTATGAGTTCAACTCAAACAAGTTTTCCTTTAATTGGGTCTTATTATAAATTTAATCAACACGGACAATCAGGTGCATGGGTGAGTGAATTATTTCCGCATATGTCTAAAATCGTGGATGATATCTGTATCATTAAAACAATGAATACAGAAGCCATCAATCATGATCCTGCACTTACTTTTTTTCAATCAGGCGCACAACAGGGAAACCGGCCAAGTATGGGCTCATGGGTGAGCTATGGCTTGGGAACAGAAAATAATAATTTACCAGCATTTTGTGTACTACTCTCAAGAGGAAAAGGAAACGGACAAGGTGTATATTCTAAGCTTTGGACCAATGGATTTTTAGATTCCGTACATCAGGGGGTTCAATTTAGCAGTGGCGAAAATCCTATTTTGTATTTGCAGGATCCCAATGGAATGGATCGGCAAACCCGTAGAAAAATGCTCGACAAAATTGCTGCTCTCAATCAGGAAGAATTCAACAATTTTGGCGATCCGGAAATAGCTGCAAAGATTCAACAGTACGAAATGGCTTATCGCATGCAGACTGCAGTTCCTGAGATCATGGATACCTCAAAAGAATCGGAAGATATTATCAAATTATATGGACCAGATTGTTTAGTGCCGGGTACTTATGCTGCGAACTGTTTACTGGCAAGAAAACTTTCGGAGAATGGTGTAAGATTTGTTCAATTATACCATCAAGGATGGGACCAACATGGAAATTTACCCAATGAAATGCGTGGTCAGGCGCAAGATGTGGATCAACCTTCAGCTGCATTAATTACCGATTTAAAACAAAGGGGTTTATTGGACGAAACACTGGTGATATGGGGCGGGGAATTTGGTCGCACTAATTATTGTCAGGGTAAAATGCAAATAGATAATTATGGTAGAGACCATCACCCTCGTTGTTTCTCGATTTGGATGGCAGGAGGCGGTATAAAGCCAGGTATCGTTCACGGAGAAACAGATGAGTTCGGATATAATATTATAAAAGACCCCGTACATGTGCACGATTTTCAAGCAACAGTGTTGAATTTAATGGGATTAGATCACGAAAAGTTAGTGTATAAATATCAGGGTCGAAGGTATCGATTAACGGATTTGTATGGTAACGTAGTTAATAAAATCATTGCTTAAACAAATAATATGAATAGAAAAGACTTTGTAACAAAAACGCTTACCGGAACTGCAAGTTTCTTTATTGCAAAAGATTTGTTTTCAAAATCACATGCAGATCCTATATATGGGCACAATGAAAAAAAATATCGACTCAATAATCAATGGGGCAATTTAAATCCTGATAAAACCCCGGTTAACGACTGCCATGAAATGGTACAAGATAGCAAGGGCAGGATTTTGTTATTGACCAATGAAACAAAGAATAATATCATCATCTATAATAAATCAGGTAAACTGATTGATACATGGGGGACTGAGTTTCCAGGTGCGCATGGTTTAACGATTCAAAAAACTGGCAAAGAAGATTTTTTATTTATCACCGATACCAATCGTCACCAGGTATATAAAACCACTATCGACGGTAAAATATTATTTACAATTGATCCGCCACAGGATATACCTGTGTATCAGAAAAAAGAAGCTTTTGTTCCAACAGAAACTACTGTTTTAGATAATGGGGAGTTTTATATTGCCGATGGTTATGGTGCACAATATGTTTTGCATTATTCAGCTGATGGTAAATTGATTAACTCTTTTGCTGGAAGAGGTGATGGTGACGAACATCTGGATAATGCTCATGGCATTTGTTTAGATACCAGGCTGTCAACACCTACCTTAATAGTAACTGATAGAAGTAGAAATGCGTTTAAAAGATTTTCATTAGATGGCAAATTACTCGATGTGATTCATTTGCCTGGAGCATGTGTGTGCAGACCAGTGATTAAAGGTGATTATTTATATGCCGCCGTTTTAAGGTCACCAGATTTAAATACAGAGGCTTCCGGATTTGTAACCATTCTGAATAAAGATAATAAAGTGGTTTCTAATTTAGGTGGATCTAATCCTGTATACGAAAATGGCAAATTGAAACCTCTTTCTCAAACAGATAAAATTTTTACGCATCCACATGATGTATGTGTGGATGACGAAGGAAGTATTTATGTAGCACAGTGGGCCTCAGGTAAAGTTTATCCTTATAAATTCACCCAAGTATAAATGGATCGTTTAAAAAGAGTCGTCAATGCCATTTTATTGGGTGGTATTGTTTTATTGATCTTCCTCTTTGTATTTGAAGAAAAAATTCAAATACCTATTTGGCTTCAAGTAGTAGGGAGAATGCACCCTTTGTTTTTGCATTTCCCTATTGTATTATTAATACTCTCCATCATTCCAGCCTGGCTTCCAGATGAGATTAATCATAATGCACTATGGTTTTATATTAGAATGTCTGCAGTATTTACTGCTACTCTAACAGCCATCATGGGATTGTTGTTATCTATAGAACAATCAGATAAAGGTGACTTACTCATATGGCATAAATTTACGGGTATTACTGTAGCTATCATTTCCTGGTTATTTTATATTTACTATGATCAGTTCAAATTAAAGAAACTGTATCATCGAATTCTTTCAATAGGAATTTTACTGTTAATCATATTTACAGGTCATTGGGGCGCAGATCTAACGCATGGCGAAAACTTTTTGTTAGAGCCTCTTCATTTAGATCAGCGAGCAATTATTAATGCTGATAATGCAAAGGTATTTGCTGATGTAATCAATCCGATTTTCAAATCAAAATGTGGTAATTGCCATTTGGGGCATAACCAAAAAGGTGGCCTTTCATTATCAGATAGCATTTCAATTTTTAAGGGTGGCAAAAATGGGAAAACGTTAGAGTTGGGTAATTGGCAAAAAAGCGTTTTGATTGAAAGAATGCGTTTGCCATTAGCAGACAAAAAACACATGCCCCTCACAGATAAACCACAATTAACTGAATCTGAAACACGACTGTTAGCAATGTGGATCAAGTCTGGTGCACCTTTTCATCAGAAATTAATAGATCGTCCGGTTAATGATAGTTTACGAATTTTGGCATTCGAATTCTTGCAACCATTTCTGAGTGCTAAAAAAGAGACTGTGTATTCATTTGAAGATGCAGACGAGAAAAAAATCGCGGAACTCAATAATAATTATCGCATAATAAAGCCTTTAGGGTTTCATTCGCCCGCACTATCTGTTTCTTTTTTTGGGAAAGCAATATATGCTTACGAAAATTTAAAAGAATTGGAACCTATCAAAAAACAGGTAATCCATTTGAATCTTTCAAAGATGCCGGTTACAGATGATCAATTGGAATTAATAGCTACATTTCCAAATCTGGAGAGATTAAATTTGAATTATAGTGATATCAGTGATAAAGGTTTAGAGAAATTGTCTGATATGAAGCAGTTGCATTCGATTTCTTTAGTAGGTACAAAAATTAGTAAAGAAGGTATTGGATATTTATTGAAAAAAAAGAACCTGTTGGAAGTTTTTTTGTGGGACACTAAAATAGTAGCAGCAGATATTCCTCAATTTAAAAAAATTAATAAAGAGGTTCAAATCGATTTGGGTTTTACTGGAGCAGATACTACTTTATTGGCATTAAATACTGCATTTGTAAAAACACCTACTGGATTTTTTAGAGAAAAAACATCCGTTGAATTGGCACATGTGTTAAAAGATGTGACTATTAAGTATACGACTAACGGAACAGAACCGGATAGCACGAATAGTATATTATATCAGAAACCTTTTGTAATTGATAGTACTTTCAATCTACAATTTAAAGCATATAAAAAAGGTTGGCTCCCTAGTAAAGTATCGAAAGCTATATTTATTAAAGCAGGTAAGGTGATTGAAAAAACAATTTTAATTACACCAGCAGATCCGAAATATAATGCGCAAAGCGATAAGGTATTAACAGATTTAGATTTAGGAGATATTGGTGATTTCGGATCAAAATGTTTGGGGTATCAAAAAAACGAAGCATTACTTGTTTTTGATTTGGGAAAAACAGAAACAATTCAAAAAGTAAATATCAATTCCTTACAGAATATTGCTGCCTATATTTTTCCTCCAACACGATTAACTATTTTGGGAAGTGCAGATAATATTCATTGGGAACTACTTAAAACTTTGAATCCCATTCCACCAACTAAAATAATACCTGCAGAAAACTTTATGTATCAATTAGCATTCAATCCCACAAAAGCTAGATATATAAAGTTAATTGGAGCACCCATTAAAAAACTTCCTATGTGGCACCCTGGTAAAGGACAACCAGGATGGTTTTTTATGAGTGAAGTGATTATTTATTAAAATGTAAATCTATATATGTCTACAACTAATTTAACCAACAGAATTCCTGGCAGACTCTATTCATTAGATGCATTAAGAGGCTTTGATATGTTCTGGATCATGGGAGCAGAGGAAATTGTTCATGGATTATTTAAGGTAACTAATAATTCTTTTTTTGAATCCTTTTCGATACAATTAACACATCCTGCCTGGGATGGGTTTCATATGTATGATTGTATTTTTCCTTTATTTTTATTTATAGCAGGTGTTGCCACTCCGTATTCAATTGGAAAAGAAATTGAAAAAGGACATTCAAAAAGTGCTCTTATTTTAAAGATTACAAAACGTGCATTCATCCTGGTATTATTAGGATTAGTAGTAAATAATGGCCTTGTAATAAGACCCATTTCTGAGATCCGTTTTGGAAGTGTATTGGGTAGAATTGGTATAGCGTATATGTTTGCAAATTTTATTTTTTTAACCACCAGAAAACAATGGCTTAGAATTATCTGGTTTTGTAGTTTATTGGTTGGTTACTATTTGCTTTTAAAATATAATGCAGCCCCTGGTTTCCCGAAAGGTGATCTTACTCAAGCAGGAAATTATGCTTCTTATATTGACCGATTGATCATGCCAGGAAAATTGTATTTAGGTAATCATGATCCGGAGGGTTTAACATCAACTATTCCTGCTATTGGAACTGGACTTTTAGGAATTATAGTAGGAACCTATTTGAAAAATAGTATAGACAATGGTTCCAGAAAGTCTTTGATTTTATTCATAACAGGAATTGGTTTTATTGTAATTGCAAAGATTTGGAATCTGGATTTTCCGATTAATAAAAACTTATGGTCTAGCTCTTTTACCATGCTTGTGGGAGGTATCAGTATGTTATTCCTTTCAGTATTTTATTATATTATTGATGTGAAGGGCTATCGTTACTGGGCTTTCTTTTTTAACGTGATTGGAATGAACTCGATCCTAATTTATATCTCTGGTCATTTTATAAATTGGGATTACACAACAAACGGGCTCTTTCATTGGGTTGGTCAATTAATAGGAGAACCCTACAATGCAGTTGCATTCTCAGTCTTGTATGTTTTTGTTCAATGGCTTTTTTTATACTTCATGTACAAGCAAAAGGTATTTTTAAAAGTGTAATTAATTCCTTTATTTTTTGGGAACAATTTTTTGCGCAGACATCCATTCCATGATGGTAACGGGTTTGCCATTCACCTTCACTAGGCTTTCATTAAAGTCTTGCCTAGGCAAGTTCTGATGTACATATACCCATGACCAATGCCCAGGGTATTCATATCCTTTGCCGCCATAAAGATTGGTGATATCTATTACGTGATCATAGAAACTAAAGTGAACGTTTTTTGCTCCAGCTGCGATGAGTCGATGATATACAGGCAAAACGGTTTCTTTAGGTTTTGTTGTTTCGTCATCCTTTGAATGTACAAACCAGATGGGAATATTTTTAATTTTCTGAATATCTTCATCCGTAATATATTCAGCAGAATATGCCAATGAACTGATGTATGCTGCGGCAAAATATTCTGGGTGTAACAAAATTAATTTAAGCGACATATAGCCACCATTTGAACAACCACCCACATATATTCTACTTGCATCAATTTTGGGATTTGACTTAACATAGTCTTTGATTAGTGCCATTAGCGCTTCATTATACACATCATTCACTTTTCCAGTAGTATAAGAACCCTCACTATTTTGCATCCAGAAAGTAGGGCTTTGAGGAACCAGCACATAAGCCCCTTCAAATACAGATTGAATAGCTTCAGATGCATAGTTGGCTGCCTTATTTCCTAATAATGCAGTAGTTGGGTCAAATCCTCCTTCGCCACCTCCATGCAACCAAATAATTAATGGGGATTTATCTTTTTGATTAAACGGTGCAAAAGATGCATAGGACATCGTTAATTTTTCGTTGTAGGTAAATTTACCTTTCAAATCAAATTGGTCAACTAACGGCATAATCTTGCCTAATGACTTATTCCAAACCTCTAAGGTTTTATGGTTGATGATATGAAATTGATAATCTACCCACTGATTGCCTTTTTTCCAGGAATATTGAAATGGAGAACTAAGGGGCAAATTTGGTGCAACGGTTAACACCAGCGTGATATACTTACCTGTAACAACTTTATTTGCATGGTCATCTGAAATATATGCGGTTACTATATTTCGCTCCCCCGAAGACTGATCGGCTGAAATCCCTCCTTCACTTGAATTGCGTGAAACATAAACTGAGAAATCAACATTGTTTAAACGAGAAGTTGTATCATCCATCGAAAGTATCACTTTATTAACTGCTGGGCCCCAATCGAAGCCTTCCACTACTTGTTTATATTCTCCGGTAGACTTTGGATAGTTTTTTTGTGCAGATAGGGCAACAGAAAATAAAATGAAGAAAAGGAAGAGAATTGAATTGAATTTTCTCATGGCAGATTTATGTTAGATGATGTATTCTTCCTGAATTTAAGATTTTATAACCAATTTTATTCTGGAATTTTTTGGGGCATTTCAATGAAACATTTACTACAAGGTGTTCCATATATCCATGCATTACTAAAAGCGGCACCGCCACTAAATGGACCATCTCTTTTTGTTATAGTATCTGCTTGTAAAATAAGACTCCAATTTTTTATGCCTGAATAATAATGTTTGGTAAACTGGTAGCTTATTTTTTCTAGTGTTACATTTTCAGTATTTATTAGAACCCCCCATTCATCTCTGCCCCCTTTCTTGCTCCATCCTTCCAAAACGCTTTTATTAGGATGTAATGTGATGCTATTGCCACTAATCAGGTAAGTTCCATTTTCTTTTCCTAAAACAATTTTATCTACAAGTGGGTCGAAAGCTTTACTACTAAAACCATAAGTTCCATTTGCATTAAAAGTATATTGCCTCATAATATAATTCATCACCCCGTTTTTTACTCTCCAGTTAGACTGGTCGCTGGCAGTAGCTAACCAAATACCAATAACAGAATTATTTTCATCATTAATGTTAATCGCTTTTTGAGGTGAAATCGTTTCTGGTTTTTGTAAATCAACTGATATTAAAAATGTTTCAATGTCTTTTAGATATTCCTGACTATTTGTAATTGCTACAATACTGGCACATCGTTCAAACCCTGAAATGGTAGTAAGCATCACCATCGCGTCGTTGCTACTGTATTTAAATTTTGCAGCTCCAGATTTTATTTTCCAACCCGCAACCTCTTTTTCATTCTTTAACTGCGGGGCATCTTTCGTCTGGTAACTTTTAACTACAAGCTCCTGCCATTCATTATCGAAATCCTGATCAATACTTCCTTTACTGATGGTACTTTTTACAATATTAATACGACACCAGTTATTATTTTTATTGTTTACGATTGTATAACTAGTAATGTTTTCTGTGGTTTCTTTTTTCCAGCTCACACCAGCTGTATCTTTCGGTACGTTGTAGAATGTAATGTCGAAAATGTCTTTTTGTGCAAAGAGTACAGTTGAAATAATACAAAGAATGATGAGAAGTAATATTCTTTTCATTTCAAACATTTTAATAGTTGCCATAAATTTGAGTTTGCAATTTTATATTGATTTATTCAGGGCAGAACCGGCAGGGCCCCAATCCAGTATAATTTGCAAAAATTCCAGATGATGGGAACCTATTATCTAGTTTGCCACCTATGCCAAAAATAACATAACTGCCAGAGTGGGAAATGGAAGCTCGACCCACGCTGCTTCCGATAATGGCTGATACTAGTTTATTTTCATCAGTTATCATATTATGTATCACCACGTTGGCTTCTGGTACACCTAAATTGGAAGATTTAGTTGCAAATGCCACCCATTTTCCATCAAATGATATTGCAATTTTTTCACCTTGCTGAATAGGACTATCTGAATTGCCAGATACTCCAGCTGTATTTTTACTGGCTAAACTGGTCACATTTTTATTAATATCATACACGTATACATGCTGAAAGTTGGTGTTGTTCCCATTAGTCATATTTGTAGCCGTTGTTGAATAGGCAATAAACTGCCCATTTCCAGAAATAGCAGGGGCTACAATTCGGTTAGCACTTTCGTTACCCTGGTTTCTTTCCTTTCCATCGCTAGTAAGACTGATTCTTTTAAGCGTTGGTACGTTTTTCTCCCATAAAAAAATATCCCATAATCCATTATTATCGTTGGCTACTAAAGTGTTGGTATGAGAGTAAAAAGCAATTCGGGAAGCATCGTATGAAACTGAAGCATTGGAACCGCCGCCACCTTTTTTTGCAAAGGGGTCGATACTAATCATGATGGTATTATTGCTTTGCATGTCTCTCAAAAAAACATTGTTGTTGGAAATACCTTTTTCGGTAATGGAAACATTACTGGCAGTTGAGGTAAATGCCACAAATTTTCCGTCGCCAGATACGGATGACTCATAACTTTCTGCATTCGGTTCGGCTCCGTCTATACCTATACTAACCCTTTCAATTTTGTTAGTTTCAGAATGCCAGATGAATATATCTCTAAACCCATTTTTATCACTTTGTATTAAATTGGTGGAGTAAGATTCAAAAGCAACCGATTTTCCATCACCTGAAATAGAAGGGGCATAACTATCTCCATTACCTTCTTCACCATTTAAGCCAATACTGATAAGCTTGGTTGTACCAGAATTTCGATCACGCCAAAATATTTGGCGATGCTTTCCTTTTGAACCAGCTAATCCAACTGCTGTGGATATAAATGTTACATAACGGCCCTCTTCGCCATTGATACCCCCAATGGAGGGATCATTCGTTTCATAAAATGTGCTAAAACTATGATCATCAGAACTTCTGCTCACCATGTCATAGGTAAAATCTAAGCCCACCCTAAGAATATTTGAGGTTTGTGGCATGGCACCTTCACCACCACTATAAATACTGCCAGTTTGACCAGCTGGGATTTTTTTGAATGTTACTTTAAATTTTGTTCTATCTAATAATGCAGCTGAAAAATTGAAGTTAGTTGTGCTATATATTTTCTCTGCATTTTTTTGAGCAATAATAGTAAGATCATTTGCAGCATTGTTTTGTAATACTATACCCATTCCTGATATGGCACTATACTTCCCATAAAGAAGGGAAGTTCCTGCAACATGGTTTACTATATTTTTAATATTTTGTTGTGCAAATAAATTTGTATGTAAAGAAGTAAGTACTAGAAAAATAAATATGTTTTTCATAAAATAAGTGTATAAATAATTATTATTTACCGAGCAATTTTTTCAATGCAGCAAAATCAATAGCTTTCTTAATATTTGAAATATTTTCTTCGAAAACGGGGTCACCCGTGGAGAGTGTATAAACTACATTAATAAATTGGGGGGTGGATTTCGATAGTTTTTTATGGTAGTATTCAATATTCGGTTTGACTGCAAAAAAAGAACCCTTGGTGCCTTCGTCTACAAATTTTTCAAATCTTTCTTCTTCATTCCACATGCAGATTGCAGGTTCATTCAGTTCGGATTCAGGTTTTTTTAAATATTCATTAATATTATTGATAAATTTATTTGAATAGCCTCTATCGCCTGAGTTATCCTTGATTGATTTTTCCAATCTTTTCTTTTGAATTAATAAATATTCTCTGCGGGTTACATAATAAAATGGGAGTGTATCATTATAAGTAATTAACCATCGCGTTTCTTTTATTTCTGAATCAGATTCAGTGCCGCCCACAACTTCTTCACCCATGAAGTAATAACCATCTAACATCTTAGGTTTTTGTTTGAGTTTTAAATACCCCCTGAAATCATCTCCAGGCATTTCGGAAGCATACAAAGTATTCAATGAAAAAATTACATTGGCAGTAATATCAACTGTTGTGGTTGTTGAATAATCTACGTAGTACTTCGATTTATCCTTGCTATGACTATCACATATGTAGCGGAGAATATACATGCTATAGTGAAAAGGGTCTGCAATCCAGTTCACTCCTGCATTCAATTCTTTACCAAAAACAGTACTATAACTTATTTGACATCCCGTTGGGTTGTACTTTGTACTTACCATTTTGTGGAAGTAAGAGATCACCGATTTCTCTTTTACTAAATCTATTGGGTTCACATTATTGATAAAACCCTGCTGACCAACTTTCCATGTTCCAGGTTTTTGTGCAAGCAATTCTTTTGTGCAATCTTGAGAAAACAACTGAATTGAAAAAAAAAATGCAATAGTTAAAAGCGATATTTTCATTAATATATTTTTTTAATTAATTTAGTCCTTCTAATATTCCTTTACCACTTGTGCTCACCCCGGAGTTGATAGTTACTTTTACATCTTCACCTGCTACAGTGACACCTCCGGCTTTTACTTCAACTCCAGCTATTGAACCCACATCAGTAATACCTGTATTGTCCCATTCAACTAGGGCTGCAACTGAAGCTTCGGCTTCTGCACCTCCCGGCCCCTCAAAACTTTTGCTGGTTCCTACCATCGCAGATCCTGAATATCGCCCGGTTTCAACGTTATCATTTAAATTAATTTTTACTCCACCAAAATCAAACTCTCCAACTAAATTGCTACAACTAGAGGTTATTTTATATACACCCAGATTTAACGTGCTAACATAATCACAATGTACGTCATCGAAATTTTGTAACTGCCCCGGCTTTTTGGCTTTTGGGATTGCATTGCACCAACTACTTATATCTTTGAAGAAAACCCGCTGGTCTTTGATCTGAGTTAACCAAGCAATCTGAGCAACAACCTTGGCCAATTCAAATTCTTCGGGCCACATGGTGTATTGATAATAATATAAGAGGTCACTTGTTCTTCTAGTTGTATAAGCAAAGTAGTTTTGATAGGCACTTTGTAAGCCTCCATTGGCATTTGATAAATATTCTGATCGAATTTCATTTTCATCCTTACATATTTTTTCAAAAGGATTTGGCTTGCCTTCTCCAATTTGGTCTTTATATTTTTTATCTAACTCTTTTTGTTTTTCATTTAACAAATTTTCATAATCACCAGCGGCAATTAAAGCTTTTGAAACACGATTTAACTCATTTGCAAATACGAACGACATGTTACCGATGATATCTTTTACAGCTGGCCCTAATTTAATGACAGCTTTTGCTGTATTCCCGGGAAGTAATTGTACATAATGGCCTTTTTGCGCTTCACTCATGATTATTTTATTTCGGTATTCGCTTGCATCTTGCCTTGCATTCTCTAATAAATCTTGCTTTATTTTAAGTTCATCGATTTTTTGCTGGCATTCAATTTTAAAATCACTCCACTCTTTTGCTTGTATTTTATTTTGTTCAACTGTTAAAGGATATTCTGGCCATGTGAATTTAGATAGCCCTAGTACGTCTTGGGGCATTGGACTGTTCCAATTTATATCTTCACTTTTTATTTGATAACCCAATTTTTTAAGTTTGTTTTCTTTTTCGTTGCTATATGCTTTACTGATTGCCATTTTTGCAGCTGAAATGGAGGAAAGAATGTTTCCTTTACTCTCTTCAATTAAACATTTAGCCATATTAGCTTGTGGATGTGAAGCGAAAATATGAATAGTGCTATCAGCATATTTTTCAGCCCTTGTTATGTCACCTAGCCCTAACCATGCTTGTGAAATATTATTTAAAATACTGCTGTTTCTCGGATAACGCTTGTTGAGGTTATTTAAAATAGGTAATGCTATTTGCTCAGCACCACACATGGTTAAAAAAGCGGCATAATTATTTAAATTAACTGTATTAATTGGATCTGCCTTACATGCTACTCCCATCAGGTACAATGCAAGTGTTGGTTTGCCATCTATCCATAAACCAATGGCAGTATTTGCAATTGAGGATTTTAATTTTAAGGCCTGTTGTAATATTTCTTCAGCTATTTTTTTATCATTATTAGAAAGTTTACTAATTACTGCCAAATGAGTATGGGTGATGTAATTAGTCATTTCAACACTTGATAAGGTAGTAGTTAATGCTTTATTTATTCTTTTCGGGTCTTTAAAAGGTACAGTTCTGTTTTCATTTTCTACTGCTTTTTTTATTTGAGCATTGCTAACGCCCGATACATTTTTTTGAATATTTTTAAGATCTGGCATTTTTATGCCCATACTATCTAACAATTCCTTATCTTCCGGGCTCATTTCGGTCATTGACTTTTGCATTTCCAGCATCATGTCGTTTAACTCTTTTTTAGAAGGGATGCTTTCTTTTTGTTTTGTTTTGACCTGAGCAAAAATGGTACATGAAAAGAATAACAAGTAACAAAATAGCAGTATTCGTAACATAAAATTGATTTAAGAAAATTTATAGCAAGATGCTGATATAAGTTTTGTTATTGTCTTTACTAATTTCAGGAATGTTACTGTAAAGATTAACACCTATTAGATAGACCGGTTTTATTTCTTTTATTAGTGTAACATTAAAGCAACTGTATGATATTTGTTTAGAGCCCCCTGGTACAAGGGATTCTCCTCTCTTTGGTACATCGCTCAATATACTTCCACATGCCGATTTGAAATGATTGGTAAAACTTACATCTTGTGATTTTTGAATCCAATCCAAGTCAGATATAAAACCTTGAACAGACACATCATCGGTTAGTATAGAAGCTGTTCCATTATTTTTTACTGTGCAGCTAATGTTTAATGTATAAACATTTGTACCGCTTGAAAGAGTGGCAGTAACATTGAATGCAGAAAATTCTAAATCTGGCAGACCTGCTGCGGTTGAACCTTTTGATGCAAGTTGATTCAATATTTTTTGGTTAACAGTATTTACTGGTTGATTTGCTGGAGTTATTTTTTTAACGGGCGTTTGTATCTGTGCAATGATTTGTTGTACTGCAAATAAAATGACTAAAGTAATTATTGTTTTTTTCATGTTTATGTAATTTAATTATTGAGATTAGTAATTCTTTTTTATTACTGCAGTAAGTGGTGCAAACGTTCCATCGGTTACACATTCCATAACCTGGTAGTCATTATTTAGAAAACCAAAGGCATTCCCAAATATAATTGTTTTGCTTCCAAGTGATGGATGCAGATTCCCAAATTGATCTTTAAATTCTATTGTAACGCTAATATTTTCTATTTTCCATGCATCAGCAAAAAAATTAGGTAAATATTTTATTATCAACTTTAGCCCATCTTTTTGAAAAGCATCCAGCGCAACTACACCTCGTAATTGTGCTTCTCTTTCCAAACCAAATTCAGTATTTGAATTCACCCTCATTTCATTATCTAAATTCAATTGATTAAAAGAGCTCCAGTCTGTTATAGCTGCACTTTTCGTTTTAAGTATAACTAATACCTTAGAGGGGAATTCTTTATTGTCACTTCCAGTTCTAATATTAACCCTTACAGAGGTTAAAGAATAAACACTTGCAGAAGTTTGTGGATCATTTGTGGTTTTAGTTTGTGTTATTGCATTCGTTTTAACAGTTTTGTTTATATTCAAATTGGCTTTTGATATTTGTTGAGCACTTATTATACTAATTTGAAGGCAGACTACTGTAAATAATAGAATTAGATTTTTCATGAGTTTGTTTTAAAGATTGATACTGTAAAAATGAACAATCAATCATTTCCATCCTATCCTGTAAAAACAGGATATTCAATGGATTTCGGAAAATCATGGAAAAAGGGGAGATGCATTTTATAGTTAGTTTCATTTATTTGTATAATGGATCTAATAGTTTATTTTACTATACAATGAGATTAATATTTGTATGCATATTTTGCTTTTTAGTATACTCGGCAGATGCACAAAAACAGCTTGTCGATAGTATCACTGTTGAATTACAACACCCAATGGCAGATAGTAATCGTGCTATAAGTATGATGAGACTGGCAATCGATTTTGAACTAGTAGATACCGTTAAAGCATACAAAGCTTATAATGATGCCATACAATTTGCACTCACAAAAAATCTGAGCTTTCAACTTGGAAGAATATATCATAACAAGTCTATTTTATTAAATACAGCTGCGAAATTTGCAGAATCAAGAGCATGCCTTGATTCTGCAATTATTTTTTATCGTAAATCAAGCCATTCAAAGGCAAAAAAATTTGAAGCAAATGCTTATGGTGATATTGGAATTATTCTAAAAACACAAAATGAATTAGAACAAGCAGTAGGATATTATTTGAAGAGTATTGCTTTATTTGAACAACTTGGATTAGTAGATGAATTAGCCATCCGATACTGTAATATTTCTACTCTTTTTGGTGACATCAATGAATTTGATAAACAGAAGGAATATGCATATAAAGCACTTGCATCATCTAAAGCAGGTAATTCTAAATTGAATAAATTTTTGGCTTATTTTATTTTGACTAATTATTATGAGAACCAAAATGATATTACAACTTCAAAAAAATATCTTGATAGCGCAAGGATCAATTTCGATGAAAACGAAAATATAAACAGTGCTGACATTGTATTTTCTTATTATTTGATTTCAGCTCAGGTTTCAAAAAAAATGAATCAACTTGATTCGGCTAAATATTATTTTCAAAAGAGCCTAGATGTTTCAAATATTTATCATTATAGTTATGGTAAAGCTGAAGCTCAAATTCAATTGGGAATTATTGCAATTCTTCAAAAAAAGTATAGTGAAGCAGAAAAATATTTAGAAGCTGGGGTAAAAGAGGCAAAAGCGATCAATTATTTTTCGATACTCAGTGATGGGTATAGAGAATTGTCAAATATATATGCCTTAACGGGAAGATATAAGTTGGCCTATGATATTTTTAAAAAACATAAAACATTGAGCGATTCTGCAATTAATATAGGTTCGAGGAAGAATGTGACTGAAATTGAAAAAAAATATGAAATAGTAAAAAAGCAAAATATAATAAATAAATTGGAAGCAGAAAACAACTTGCAACAGCTTTCTATTAAACAAAAAAATTGGTTTAATTACACATTAATTTCTGGAACCTTTATTTTTCTGATTATTGCAGTTTTAACCTACCGTACGTATGAACAAAAGCAAAAACTTCAAGAAAATCGGATTGTAGAATTAGAGACCCTGCAACAATTAACTGCTACTGAAAATGTATTAAAAGGAGAAGAACAGGAAAGAACCCGCCTGGCAAAAGATCTGCATGATGGTTTGGGAGGTATGTTGTCGGGTATAAAATATTCATTAAATACTATGAAAGGAAATCTGATCATGACACCTGAAAATAATCAGGCTTTTGAACGCAGTATAGATATGCTGGACAGTTCTATTAAGGAAATGAGGCGTGTTGCACATAATATGATGCCTGAAGCCCTGGTTAAGTTTGGCTTAATTACAGCATTGAAAGATTTTTGTAATGAAGTAAATCAAACTGGTGCATTGCAAGTGAATTTCCAGTCAATTGGAATGGAAAACGAATTAATCGAACAAACTTTAGCAATTACAATTTACAGGATTGTTCAAGAGTTGATTAATAACACCCTAAAACATGCATCAGCTAAAAATGCAATTGTACAGGTTGCAAAAATAGAAGGTCATTTATTAGTTACTGTTGAAGATGATGGAAATGGTTTTGATACTTCTCAATTAAATAGTTCTAAAGGGATGGGTTGGAGCAATATTCAGAATCGAGTTGATTTTTTAAAAGGTACTTTAGATGTACGATCAGAAATAGAGAATGGAACTTCGGTGCATATTGAACTAAGTTTGCAGTAATCTGGATGTTAATTTGTATTAAAGAGAAAGGCATGACCATTAAATTATTTATTGTTGATGATCACTACATGGTAATTGAAGGCATTCATTCCTTATTGCAAAACGAAATTGAAATTGAATGGATGGGGCATGCAATGAATGCTGCCTCTTGCCTTGCTTTTTTAAAACAAGAAAAGCCAGATGTTATTTTAATGGATATTAATCTGCCTGATATTAACGGCATTGATTTGTGTAAAGAGGTTAAACAAATGTATCCGGCAATTCATATCTTAGGGTTGAGTACTTTTAACCAACAAAGTTTTATTGAAAAAATGATGGCAAATGGGGCATCTGGTTATGTTATTAAAAATGCTTCTCAGCAAGAATTAATGGAGGCCATTCAAGTTGTATTTAAAGGAAAACAGTATTTGAGTTTTGACGCTGCAGTCTCATTAAGAAAAATAGATACTGAATCTAATCTGCCGGTAATTACTCGAAGAGAAAAAGAGGTGCTGGATCTTATCGCTGAAGGGTTAACAAATAATGAAATTGCTAAGAAGCTATATATAAGTATTACAACTGTTGATTCGCATCGAAAAAATTTATTAGCTAAATTTGAAGCAAAAAATACTGCATCTTTAATCAGGATCGCTGCACAATTAAAAATTATCTAGCCATTAATTTGAAGCTTTATATTTGCATATCTTTCCATGGGGAGCCTTTTCTATTTAAAACTTTTTTTTCAATAAGCTAAATGAAAAGGTTTTTTTTTCATAACAGGAACTACCACTATGTCAAGTATCGATACACTCAATCGTTTTAAGCGTTTTACAGATGATCTAGCCATACAGGAACACTTAATGCCCGTATTATTCGTTGGGCATGGGTCTCCGATGAATGGTATTGAAGACAATGAATTTAGCAGAAGGTGGACAGCCATGGCCAGTGAAATACCCACACCTAAAGCTGTTTTGGTTGTTTCTGCGCATTGGTTTACGAAAGGAACGCATATAACTGCCATGGATTTTCCTAAAACCATTCATGATTTTGGAGGATTCCCAAAGGAATTATTTGAAGTGCAATATCCAGCTCCCGGAAACCCTGCTTTGGCAATAGAAACTGCCTCTTTGATTCATACTACAACAGTTGATCTATCACACGATTGGGGTTTAGATCATGGCACATGGAGCATTGTTAGGCATATGTATCCAAAAGCCAATATTCCCGTTTTGCAATTGAGTATCGATTATACAAAAGATGCAAAATACCATTATGAATTGGCAAAAGAGATGTATGAGCTTAGAAAGAAGGGGGTATTAATAATTGGCAGTGGCAATCTGGTACATAATTTAAGAATGGTTGCCTGGGATAAATTAGATGAACCTGAATATGGCTATGATTGGGCTAAGCAGATTAACCAAAAATTTAAAGATTTAATTTCTAATAATGATCATGAAAAGTTAATTCAGTATCAAAATTTAGGGAAAGAAGCTTTACTGGCCATTCCTACTCCAGAACATTATTTACCATTGATCTATACATTAGCCTTGAAAGAAAAGAATGATTCCGTTTCATTTTTTAATGATAAAGCAGTTGGGGGTTCACTAACGATGACATCGGTTAAATTCGGATAATATACTTGATTCCCAATAAAGTCAATTCTGTTTTGCCGTTTAATATTTCTTTGGTTTCATACTAAAAGTCGATGCTTTGATCTTTCTTCTGCCACCTTTTAGAATATGATAACGAGCCACAATTTTTTCAGGTGCACTACCTTCGTTATCAATTCAATTATTTAATTTAAATTATTTAAATAGTAATTGAGAAAAATTATACAAATTGTTTCTCCAAACTGGCCAACTATGCCCACCAGGATATTCACTGTAAGCGTATTTAATTTTCATCTCATCAAACTTAGCCAGCATGATTTGACAATTTTTGTAAGCAATATCCTCTTTACCACCCATTGCTATCCAAAATTGTTTCAGATTAGTGTTAATGGTAGTTGTATTGTCTTTCATATAATCATACTGTTTTTGAGCAATTTCGTTTTGCATCGGTGTAATCCAACCAGAACTAAAAACGCCTAAATAAGAAAACAAATCGGTGTGCTTAATACCAGCATATAATGTATGAATCCCACCCATAGATAATCCTGCTAAAGCCCTATGATCAGCATCAGATTTAATGCGGTAATTATTTTCAACAAATGGGATGATGGTATTATTGAGCTCAGATTCAAATTGCTTTAAGCCAGACTCTTCAAAAGCTGCAATACTCATATTGGCGTCGGGCATCACAATGATCATAGGAACTGCCTTTTTTGAAGCGATTAAATTATCAATAATCAGATCCGTTTTCCCCTGCATACCCCATCCAGTTTCATCTTCACCACCTCCGTGTAGAATATATAGTACTGGATATTTATCATTGGTGTTTGTATCATAACCAGGAGGGGTATAAACATTAATTTGTCTCCATGTATTCGTAACTTTTGAAAAATATCTCCGGATCCTAATATCACCATGTGGAACATCTCTTAATGCATAATAACCACCACCCTGAAATGGAATCTCTATGCCACTTGCCATTCGGCCCATCCCATAGAAAGTTTGACTTGCAGGATCTGCAATAGGGTCTTATACGGAAATAGCTTTACAGTTTTAGAGGAAACCCAACCTCTATGGAAAAGCAAAATCTTGAGCAATTCAAGTTTACAGATGAGTTTAAAGAAAAACTCGTTTTAATGGTGGTTTATCATAATCACTCCCCAAAATCCCTTGTTAAGAAGTATGGCTTGCCAAATCCTTATATATTGTCAAACTGGGTAAGGATCTATAAAAAGACCCTTGAAAAAGGCGCTGTAACTTTGCCTCCAATGCAATCTCAAAAAAGAAAGGATGCCGCAGATTTAAAACAGCGAATCAAACAGCTAGAGAAGTCCTTAGAAAAGGCTAATGTGATGATTTATGGGTTAAATTCTATGATCGACTATGCGGAGAAAGAATTAAAAGTTCCACTGCGAAAAAAGCATGGCACCAAACAGTAATGCTTATTATTGAAAAGCATATTACAAAAATGGGAATCGGGCCACTTTGTAAATTGTTTGGAAAATCCCGCCAAGCGTTCTATGATAGAAAATATTATTACTCTTTAAAAGAACAAGAGGAAATAATTGTTTTAGAACTAGTTGCACAAGTAAGGAGAGAACTACCTGGATTGGGTGGTCACAAGCTTTACAAATGCATCTATCAACCTTTGCGAACTAATGATATTAAGATGGGTAGAGACAAACTGTTCACCCTTCTAAGAAACCACAAGCTACTCATTGATAGAAAACGTAGGAATCCTAAGACAACCCAGTCACATCATTGGTTTAGGCGATATCCCAATCTGATAAAGGATATTGAATTAGTCAAGCCAGAACAAGTCTGGGTAGCCGATATAACCTATATCAGCATAGGCTATGACTTTAATTATTTATCAATCATTACTGACGCCTATTCTAAACAAATAATGGGCTTTTGTTTACATCCATATCTGACTAATGATGGATGTATTGAAGCTTTGAATATGGCATTAAAAAAAAGGCACACTGCAAATATGTTAATCCATCATTCTGATCGCGGGGTACAGTATTGTAGCTTTGACTATATAGATATATTGAGGGAGAATAGGGTATCAATAAGTATGACTAATGACGGTGAAGGATATGAGAACCAAATCGCAGAAAGATTAAATGGAATATTAAAAACAGAGTTTAAACTACATCAGGTATTTAAATCAAGATCAGACGCATTATTAGCTGTGAAAACTAGCATCAATGCTTATAATAATCTACGCCCCCATATGAGTTGTGGTTATTTGACACCGGCAGTAGCTCATTTAACAAATGAACCATTGATTAAAAAATGGTGCAATAGCAGGAAAAGGAATCTAAAATTGGATGAACAAACCGTTTACCACCAGCACAAGGAGATAAACTTACCTTTATAAAGAAATAGCTTATTTTAGATTAATAATCATTCAAAAAAGTACTCGAAAAACTGTAAAGTAAAACCCGTACAATACCGAAATCATTGGGTTTACAAGTTTAGCGGTACACCAGCAGATACAGATTCTATAGTGGTAGCTATAATAGGTACCTCTCATTTGCCAAACGGAGAAATAGCAAATATTTGGACAACAAAATTTGCAAACTTTACCGATACATCTTATGTAGTTTCATCCTCTCAAGAAGTTTTATTTTATTATCCACCCTGTTGGAGTTGCACCGCCCCAATGCCAACATCTAAGCTCAGATATATATTTCCTTTACAAATAAATGGCCAATGGTTTAGCCAAAAAGAAGGTGGAGATTCTATTAAAGTTATATCACAAAATTCAATTCTCATTGGTAAAAAAAATTATGATGCCTATTTGCTTACAAAAATAAGACAGCCAGCCCAAAACTACTCGACACAGGATACACTTTGGTTTGTTCCAAAAATAGGTATGGTAAAATTAGTTCAAAGAGAATATAATTTAGGCCCAATACCCGGAAATGGAGTGTGGGAGTTAATTAATTACTCTTTAAAATAATTTAAATTAATAGGATTAGGTATTATAAACGCAAAGTGTTTTTAGGTAGTTGTAAGGATGTGGAATTTGATGAATCATTCTTTGTAAAACATCATTGAATAATCCCTTCCTTCTGTTTCTTCTGTTGAACCTGTATTCATATTCA
>JANYEA010000159.1 GCA_025363385.1 Bacteroidota bacterium
GATGTGGTTTTGATGTGGTTTTAACTGCCATTCGAATGGTTTGGTCTATGTAGTCAAGCGTACCCACTGCTGCTGTAATATTGGCTTTTTGGTGCACACCCACAGCACTTTCATAAACTGTTGAATAGCCATGATTCCACATTGCATGCTCTATGTCCTTCTCAACTAGAACTGTTAATCTGCTACTTTCTGCCGCCCCCCCTAAGTTTGCTCTTACAGTAGCAGCGTATTGTTGCCCTGCAGCATCACCATCAGCAATTACATGCCATTCAATTCCCAAATCTGTAGCGAGTTTTATCAAGGGAGCTAAACCACACTGAGAGAACTCCACACAGCTGACACCTTCCAAATCTAAGTCTATATTAAGAGTTCTTGCTGCTTCAGGAATAAACCAAAACTCACTTTCACCTTCAACAAATAGCCACGATTTGGCAAATAATAGATTTCCTCGCTTTGCTCTAATGTGATATGCGATTTTACGTTCGTCGTCAGGTGTTAGGCTAGTATCCTTAACTTGGAAAACTTGAACTACCCCTCCTTTACGTGCTAGACGTCTAATTGACTTCAACGGGACTGCTGCTAACAATTCCCCCGAATGGGTTGCTACAACTTTTTGCCCTTTAAGTGATTGCAACACAGTCCATAAAGATCTAACTGCAGATGGGTGGAGATGTGACTCTGGCTCCTCTAATGCTAAAAGTGGTTCAGAATCTTTGTCATAAGCCTCAGTTAACCTAGCATTGAGAAAGGCCTCAAAAAGGAAAAGAACTGAAAGGCTCTGCGTACCAGCTCCATGTTGGGTTATAGGTAGTTTTGCTCCACTTTTAGCCACTAACTTAACTTGAGTTTTACTCAGCATATCGAAAATTCTGGCAGGAACGGCCTCAACACTAACAAGATCTGCGGCTGCTAGTGGTACAAAGCCCCCAGCTTTTGCTATCTGAGCTTTAACCTCATTGAATGGTGTGTGCGTATCTAATACTGATTGATTAATAGCCTCAATTTGTTCCTCTAATTCGAGACGCGTCTTGTCATCAATTTGCGGATTCTTTGTGAATGGCCCCCAAAAAGGTGACCGACTCTGAAAGTGTTGGCCTGCGTCACGAACTGCTGCAAGGAAAAATGCTGGATTTAATTGTTGTAATTCGGAAACGATTCTTGGGTTCTTAGCTGTTGGCAATTCATTTCCATCAAGATCTAGAAATGACCATTCCAAAATAAAATCTTTTAAGGTGGCATCATAGCTAGATACGATTCGAAATCTTATTTCTTGCTTATTATCTGTCCGAACTTGTACAGCTTTGTCTAGTCCTTGAATAATTGCATCTGGCCATTCCCCTTCTTCTGTTTCTACAAAAGTAAGGTCAATTTCAATTGGTGGCGCTGAAATTGGATCTGGCTTGGCGGTTGTGAGATGAAAATCATACTCACCGAAAGGAACAACCTTTCGAGAAAGATTTCTGCTCAAAGAGATATGTAGTGCCTCTAAGATACTGGTCTTACCAGTATTATTTTCTCCAATTAAAACAGTACATGTATCTAGAGGGATTGTTAGGTGTTCTATACCTCGAAAATTTTTAATTGTTATCTGATTTAATAGCATTTTTTTAGATTTAAACTTATTAAAATTTTCGCACGTTAGTTATCATGAAATATACCATGATTAGATTGAAAAAATGCTAATGCAGTGTTTTGTTAAATTGGATAGTCTTTCATCCTCAGAGCTCTGACGTACATTGTTATCATTTACCACAAAATTGCAAAAAATCGTCTAAAGCTGACATAAAAACCCCCCAGTTATAAATTTGGCTTTTTAACTGCTTGGTTTTTGTGAGTTTATATATATTGGTTATAAACCCATACAGTTTATTGTGGAGGTCTATCAATAGAATTCACAGATCCAATTAACTGGTCTATCAATGCTATTCTGATCTAGTAGCTCGTATAAAAATTAACTAAAGTTTTGTATAGACTAGCTAGTATGATTAGGCCATACTGACCTTGCCCTCAAAAACTGGAGTCCATAGCTAATGATAAAATTAGCTAAAGGAGCAGTAAATGAAGGCGAAACAATCAAAAGCGCAGTACACAATA
>JANYEA010000003.1 GCA_025363385.1 Bacteroidota bacterium
GTCTGAAACCTTTTCGAAAACTCTATGGCGTTTATTCCCTTAAACATAACTAAATTATTTAGACACAAAATACTAAATATATTAGTCATTACAAAGCCTTTATTTTATCTTCGAGAATTAAATACCTAATCCTATTAATTAAAATATAATACACAATGATAAAACAGTGCATGCTTCTTTTTTTTGGCCTTTATTCCGTATGCGGACAATCACAGAAAATAACTGCTACTGATAATTTACAACAAACAAGATTAGATTCGATTATACATTCATCAGTTTTGCCTTTTATCAGCGAACAGTCAAGGATAGGGATCTCCATTGGAATTTATCAAAAGACTGAGATGGCAACCTATAATTATGGCACTACTCAGTTAGAAAAACCAGAATTGCCCACCAATAGAACGCTTTATGAAATTGGTTCTATTACTAAAACCTTTATGGGAACCTTGTTAGCAAAAGCGGTGAAAGACCAGAGGCTAAAGATGAACGATGACATTCGATTGTATCTGGAAGGTTCATACCCCAATTTAGAATATAAAGGAAGCCCAATCAGGTTGTATCAATTAATTAGTCATATTTCTGGCCTACCTTTTTTATTGCCAGACAATGTGGATTTATTTAAAGACCCAAACTATGATAGTTTGCCTTTTGTGATAACGCGCATACAACAAAATTATTCAAAGCAACAATTTCTAGATGACTTGCACAAAGTAAAATTAGATACTATTCCTGGTTATCAATTTCATTATAGTAATGCAGGAGCCCAGTTATTGAAATATATTCTTGAGAAAGTGTATGGTAAAACATTTGATAAAATATTAGAAATGAATATCATCAGACCATTAGGTATGGGTAATACCAATGTTCTTTTTACAAAAGTCAATCAAAGATTAATAGCAAAAGGGTATAGTGAAAAGGGAAACCTAATGCCTTACAATCCACCCATGCTTGATGCAGCAGGCGGCATTTATTCGAATGTAACTGATATGCTGTATTACCTAAGATTTCATTTAAACGAATTGGACGAAGTAGTAACCTTATCACATATGATTACCACAGGAAAAATAAATGAACATGCCATTGGATTAAACTGGCAAGAGAAATTAAATACAGATAAGAAGCGGAAAATATGGCAAAGTGGCAGCACGTTTGGGTTCTCAAGTTATTGTGTTATATATCCTGACTTAAATATAGGCATCGTGTTATTGACAAATGAATCAGATCGAACTGCACAGGGAGAATTAGAAGAGATTGCAAATAAAATTTATAATAAGATTTCAAAATAATAAGTCTTTTCTTCAACAAACAATATTTTTACATGGAAAAACAAACTGGTCGCTTAGAAGCGTTTAGTGATGGTATTTTTGGGGTAGCCATTACTTTACTAGCCATTGAAATTGGAATTAAAGAGTATGCGGGAGCTAATAATGTAAACCTTTGGGAAAAAATCTTGGAGCGCTGGCCAGAATACTTTTCTTATTTTAACTCATTTGCAACCGTACTTTTAATTTGGATGGGCCATAATAAGATCTTCAAACAATTAAAGAGGGCTAATCATTGGATCATTTTAATGAATGGGTTGGTGTTGTTGCTAGTAGTACTTTTTCCATATCCTACGAAAACGGTAGGTACTTTTATTGGAACTCCGGCAGAAAATACTGCTGTTGCTTTCTATGCAGGATTTACCGGTAGCATTACATTAACCATGTTAATGCTGAATCTATGTATTGTAAACAATAAGAATCTCTTATTCAATCCAGAGAAAAGTATTCCCTGGTTTAAGGGAATGATTAAGGGACAAATCGTAGGAATTATAGCTTACACATTAACTGCGGTCATTGCATTGTACTACTCAAGAGTTGCTATTGTACTCACTTTTTTTATGTGGGTATTCTGGGCAATTGCTACACAGGATAAGGAGGATGAGTAGTGATTTTTTAATCTATTTATTCAATTTGGATTCTTCATCAGCTACGTGTTGTAAAAAATAGCAATAAACTAATTGCCCTTTTCTAAAACTCGAAACTCTAAAAAATTCATTTGATGCATGCCATTTCTCATCGGGCAATTCAAACCCTAATGAGTAGGCTTAAACACCTAGTGTTTCTTTGAAAGATAACATAGCACCTCCACTTCCACCAGCAGCCATTTGTAAAGGCTGTTTACCATATAGTGCTGTTAAAGCATCAGACACATATTGAAAACCCTTTGTGTCTGTGGGATACTGCATTGGGCTAGCATAACCCGTTTTAAATTTAAAAGATAAGGTGGCGCCGACCGGACAATTCTTATTGATATGCTTAACAATTAAATCTACAATCTCCTGACCTGTTTGATTGTTTACTAGGCGACAAGTAATTCTTGCCATTGCATGACTTGGAATGATATTCGAATGTCCTTCAGCAGCAGTATAGCCACCTTGCATGCCAATAATTTCTAGTGTTGGACGATACCACATACGTTCTTGTGGCGAAAAAGCAGGATCACCCACTTCAGCAGTTGTACCTAAAATTTTCATATCAGTTGCTGCGTCATAAGGAATGCGTTTAATCATTTCTTTTTGTGTTGTAGTAATAGGTAAAACTTTATTATAAAAGCCTTCTACTGCCACATTTCCAACTTTATCATAGAGTGAACTAATGATTTGAGACATGGCCAATACCGCATTGGGGGTTTTGCCACCGAACTGTCCGGAATGGGCATCTGTATTAGCAGTTTTTACACTGAACTCTAATTGAGCTGCTCCTCTTAAACTTAGGGTAATTGCAGGATCAGTTTCACTGTATTGAATGTCATCTCCAGTTACTGCAAAATCTGTTTTTAAAAGTTCTTTATTTTTTTCAAGAAATTTTTTAAAATTCGGGCTGCCGATTTCCTCTTCACCTTCGAATAAAAATTTCACATTCACAGGTAGTTTCCCATCTGTTCGCAAAATAGCTTCGATGGCACATATAGCAGTGATAATGCCACTCTTATCATCACTTGCTCCTCTACCATATATTTTTCCATCTAGTATGATAGGAGTAAAAGGTGGGTTATTCCACTCCGATTCTTTAACGGGTTGAACATCATAGTGGCCATAAATTAAAACAGTGGGTTTGCCAGGTGCTTCGTTCCAGTTTGCATATACCACTGGGTTTCCTTCGGTGGCTAATTGTTTGGCATTATTGATGCCGATACTTTGTAATTTGTTTACAAGCCACGAAGCTGTTTTTTCTATATCTTTCTTATAAGCTGGTATTGAAGAGATGCTAGGGATAGATATTAACTCCAAGAACTCTTTTAAGTGGGCATCATTATTTGCATCAATATATTTTTCGTACGAATTTTGCAAAGGTTTAGCGTGCTTCTTACTTTCATTCTTTACAATAGTTTTTTGGGCATGTATTTTGGGAATGCCACAAAGTGTTAAGCCTATAATAATTAGGTAAGCAGTTTTATTCAAGTTTTTCATTGGTATTATTTATCTCTATCGATAATCAATTTGTATACTAAGATACTCACAGGCGTTGCAATACCAGCGAAAGTAAATCCGATGGCCTGATTGTATAATTTAAATTTTCGTGAAGCAATTTGACTGGTTATGATGGCTTGTCTGGCTAAGTCGCGTTCATAATTTTCATTTTCAGAAATGCAGCCATAGAGGTAAGAGATCTTATCGAGTAATTCTGTATCTGTTAAGTGTGCAACAGTTGCGAAATATAGAGGGTTGTCGTTCTGGGTTAAATTAATTACATGCGATTTGTTTTTCACTTTTGCAATCAATGCAGAAAAGCCAATTAATATTGAAATGCCAGAAAAGAGAATCGAAAAATAGGCGTAATAACAGACATAGTTATTTGAGCAGATATAGGAAACGATGGTCATTCCTATTATTACAACCACATTGAAAGCAATCAATGTGGTGTTTTTTGATTCTCCAAATTGCACCATTTCTGATGCATGTTGGTATGATTTTTCTAGTAAATTAGATTTTGTCATAAAATTTGTGTGGTCAAAAATGATGGACCATACAATATACTGAAGTTTACAACATATAATAGGCGTTTAATTTTGTTTTAATAAATAGAGGGATCAACTATTTTGAACAATCAGAAAATAAATAGGCATGCCAATGGTAATGTTAACTGGAAAAGTTACTGCCAAGGCCATGGGTAAGAAGAGGCCTGGATTTGCTTTTGGGACGGATATTTTCATGGCAGCAGGAACAGCAATATAAGATGCACTAGCAGCTAAAATGGAAAACATAAAACGATTGGAAATATCATGTGTGATAAATTTACTAACGAGTGCAAATAAAGCACCATTGAAGAGTGGAATGGCAATTGCAAATAGGAGTGGAAACCAACCGGCAGAAAAGAATGATTTTAGTTTTTTACCACTAGTGATGCCCATGTCTAAAAGGAATATGGCAAGGAATCCTTTAAAAATATCATTGGTAAATGGTTTGATACCTTCAGCCTGTTTAGCACTTGCTAAAAAACCAATCACTAAACTTCCAAGAATCAGTAATACACTTCCATTGGTTAAAGAATGCTGAATAGCTGCATTCTTTTTTATTTCCTGGGAATCTGTATTATTGAAAACTGAAATTAATACCAATCCCATAATAATAGCTGGAGATTCCATCAATGCCATGATTGCAACCATTTGCCCATGTACGTTTAGTTGATTGGATTCGAGATAGGAAGCCGCTGTTACAAATGTAACTGCGCTTACAGATCCATATGCTGCAGCGATAGCACCAGCATCAAACAAGTTCAATTTTTTTCTCAATAAAAAGAAAGTGTATAGCGGAATCACTAATGAGATGCATATGCCAAATAACATGGAAAGTATGATCTCACTTGTAAATGCTTCATGTGATAATTCTTGTCCTCCTTTAAAGCCAATAGCAAAAAGTAAATAAAGAGAAATGAATTTTGAAGAATTCACAGGAATCTCCAGATCGCTTTTTACGTATACCGCAATGATGCCAAGTGCAAAAAAAAGTAAAGCGGGATTGGTTAGGTTTTCAGTGAGTAAGCTAAAATTCATTAGTATTTTATTTTTGTTTTTCTGCCAAAGAAATATGAATATTAGAATGAATACTCAGATTTAAATTGTTTACTACTGCTTGATGTAATATTTCTTTGATCTTTTCAAGATCATGATTCAGGTCGGCCATTCTTTTTACAGAAATTGCATCCTCTTTCCCGAAACGCTCTTGCGCGCTAAAGTTTTTCATACTATGAAAATGGATTTTTGTGCTAATGATATTCAATAAAATTTCTTTGGCATCTGTTTCAGAGAAGACCCCATCAATGATTGTTACTTGTTCTACCATATTCATTTGATTCAATTTTTTAATTTTATTTTGTTTATTGCCCCTGCCCAAGTGAATACCCAGCCTTACCATTGAAATTGTAAAGGTTTTCTGTTTTAATGCATTCTATATTTTCAATATTGGCTTCCTGTAACAAGGATATAATATTTCCATGATTTAGTTCTATTCCTTCTCTTTTAATAAACCGACATCTCCAATGGTCTGTACAAAAAGTTTCTTTAAATCCATTTGGCCAAACCTTAATCCCTCTGTTTGTGATAATATTCAGTTTAAGGCTACCCTTGTTATATAGTTTATCTATTTTATCAGCTAATTCATTTGCATCACTCCCATTCCAGTGCACAAAAAAATCAACACCGACTAACTCTTTCATAGCTGCAGGTTTTCGTTTGTATTTTGGTAAGATCAATGGACTATTATTGGTGTATGCTACCGGTGATAAGATTAAGGGTTCAAGTCCCAGGTTTGAAATCACCGATTGTGCAAATTCTTTAGTGCCTACTTTTTGTTTGCTTGTTTTATGGTTAAAAATATCACTGGTATGAATTCCGTCTTCAATTGTTTTGAGCCAGGCATTCTGTATTTTTTCAGCCACTTCTGTTTGACCTATATGATTGAGCATTAAGATGGCACCTTGTAATAATCCTGAAGGGTTTGCAATATTTTTTCCAGCTATTAATGGTGCTGAACCATGTATCGCTTCGAACATGGCACATTCTTCACCAATGTTTGAAGATCCTGCCAATCCAACTGAGCCAGTTATTTGGGCAGCAACATCGCTAAGTATATCTCCGTATAAATTCGGCATCACTAATACATCAAATGCATCTGGTGTATCAGCGAGCTTAGCTGCGCCAATATCTACAATCCAATGTTCATTTTCTATAGCTGGATATTCTTTAGCAATCTCATCAAAGACCTGGTGAAACAATCCATCAGTTTGTTTCATGATATTATCTTTTGTAAAGCAGGTTACTTTTTTTCTGTTCTGTTGTTTTGCGTACTCAAAAGCATATCGAATAATTTTTTCACAACCCGGCCTGCTTATAAGTTTTAAACATTGGACTACTTCATCAGTTTGTTGGTGTTCAATGCCTGCATAAAGGTCTTCTTCATTTTCCCTTACTATTACCAGATCCATAATAGGGTGTTTTGTATTAACAAAAGGATGAAGACTCATACAGGGTCTAACATTTGCATACAGACCAAGAAATTTTCTCGTACTTACGTTTAAACTTTTGTATCCTCCACCCTGCGGAGTTGTAATGGGTGCTTTCAGAAACACTTTATTTTTTCTAATGGTAGCCCATGCATCCTGCGAAATGCCGGCTGTATTTCCAGCTAAATATACTTTCTCGCCCACCTCAATCTCATCTAATTCAATTTCAGCACCTGCTGCTAATAAGATGGAGATGGTTGCATCCATAATTTCAGGACCAATTCCATCACCCTTTGCTACTGTAATTTTTGTCATGGTTTTTGTTTTGTTAATGCGACAAAATTGCGTTTTTAATATATAAATAAACATTTATCTTTATTATATAAAACATAAAAATAATTAATGAATTATACCCTCAATCAATTGCAGATCTTTTTGAAAATTGTGCAAACAGAGAGTGTTACCAAAGCATCTGAGGAATTGCATCTTACACAGCCTGCTGTTTCTATTCAGTTAAGAAATTTTCAAGATCAATTTGATATTCCCTTAACTGAAGTGATTGGCAGAAAGATTTTTATTACTGATTTTGGAAGAGAAGTTGCTGAAGCTGCAGAAAACATCCTGAATCAAGTATATGCCATTAATTATAAAACACTTGCCTATAGGGGGCAATTATGTGGGCGTTTAAAGATTGCTGTTGTTTCTACTGGAAAATATGTGATGCCATATTTTTTATCTGATTTTATGAATCAACATCAGCAAATTGAGTTATTGATGGATGTAACCAATAAAAATAAAGTGATCAATAGTTTAGAAAATAATGAAGTAGATTTTGCATTGGTTTCTATCTTGCCAAAAACACTTCAAATTGAGAAATTAGATTTATTGCAAAATAAATTATTTCTTGTGGGAAATGTGGAAGCAAAAATAAAAAAAGGAATTTCACCAAAAGATCTTTTTCAAGATCTACCATTAATATTTAGAGAAAAAGGGTCTGGAACTAGGCAAGCGATGGAAGACTTTATCGATAAAAACAATCTATCAGTTGTAAAAAAAATGGAGCTGACATCGAATGAGGCAGTAAAGCAAGCGATACTTGCTGGCTTAGGATTTTCTATCATGCCATTGATTGGCATAAAAAATGAGTTACAAGATCATGAGTTACAAATCATCCCAATAAAAGGTATGCCTATAAAAACAACCTGGAGTTTAATTTGGTTAAAGGGCAAAAAACATCAACCAGTTTCGGCCGCTTTTTTAGAATTTTTAATGAAATCTACCTCTCGTATTGTAAAGGAAAGATTTAGTTGGTATGAACAATATTAATCAGTTCCAATTAAATAAAGTTATGTTGCAATTGTTTGGTATTAGAGTTTTTTTAAATAATCGTCAGCATTTTTTAAATGAACTTTTTGTTTAGCCTCTTGCATTTTGTCGAAAGTACCAACTAACATACCCATTCTTGGGTTTTGCATAAAAAATATTCTGTGTGTATGTAAAAATCTCCAAAATAACCCATCCCATATATTTTGCCATTCGCCCTTTTTATAATTACTCATTTTCATCAAATAATTACTTCCACTGATATAAGGCTTAGAAGACATTATTCCACCATCTGCAAACTGACTCATTCCGTAAACATTTGGAACCATTACCCAATCGTAGGCATCTATAAATAATTCCATAAACCAGTTGTAAACTTCATTTGGATCAAATTCGCATAGCAGCATAAAGTTGCCTAGTAACATTAGCCTTTCAATATGATGGCAATAACCTGTAGCCAGCACTTTTTTAATTGTTTGATCTATTGGTTCAATTCCAGTAGTTCCTTCCCAGAAACTCTGTGGAATTTTTCTTGTAAAACCCCAATAATTCTTTGTTCTTTGCTCTCGGCCTTTTAATTCATATACCGATCGAATAAATTCTCGCCAACCGATGATTTGTCTAATAAATCCCTCTACTGAATTTAAAGGGATATCTTTTGTTTTTACATAATCAAAGACTCTTTTTAAGATATATTGAGGGGTGAGTAAACCTGTATTTAGCATTGGGGTAAGTAAGCTATGATGCAACACAATCTGAGTATCTACAATGGCGTCTTCATAGGAGCCAAATTCTAAAAATCTATTGGATAAAAATAATTCTAACCATTCTTTGCTTTCATCAAAAGTTACTGGGTATAAATAATCTGAATTCAGTTCGCCATAATTCTCAGGAAAGTAAAGTTTGGTATATTTATTTGCTTCAGTATGATAAATATTCGACTGTTGGAAATGGGTAGTAGGTACTTTTTTATCTTTTGGATATTTCAAACGGTTCTCATCATCATAAGTCCATTTACCTCCAGCTGGCTTCCCCTCTGAATCTATTAATATTTTTCTGGATAGGCGTTGGTGTTTATAAAAGTCTGTTTGAAACATCCTTTTTTTACCCATAAAGTACGATGAAATCTCCTGTGAAGTATTTAGAAATTGGGGATTGTTGTGTTTTACAAAAGTTTGTTGATTTTTTTTTAGGGTAATACTGATTCTTTTTTCTAGCCAATCATCGGTAGTATCAATATATTCTATATGATTTACTTCCATTTTTTTTAAATAAGGAATTAAGAGCCTGATATCTGATAACTCATTAAAAGAATCGATATAGTGAACGGTAACCTGTAACGATTGGAGAAACTGTTCATAATATTTCATACTTGCTCTATGAAAGGCAATTTTTTGCTTATGAAATTTTAGTTGACTGAAAAAAAGATGTTCTTCAATTAGATAAATCTTATTGCAGTTAGTTACAAGTATATTCTGTTCAAATAATTGATGTGGGAAAACAATGCCAACTGAAATCATCTCTTTGTTTTATTCATTTTACATTTATCGCTGCAATACTTTACTTCTTCCCAGACTTTCTCCCATTTCTTACGCCAGGAGAAGGGGCGATTACATACAATGCAAATCTTTTGTGGTAAATATGCTTTCTTACTACTTTTCAAATCTTTAAAATTAAACGGAATTATTTATAAAAGGGGTTTGGCATAAGGTAATCGCCCCATAGATTTTGCAACGAAGTAGGCATCTAGTCCTTGGCTAATCAAAACTTCTGCATCTGCTAGTGCTATATATCCGTCTGTACCAACTAAAGATTCATTTATTTCAACTTGTTTGATACTGCCAATGATAAGTACAGTTCCATTTAAGTTTATAGGAATACTTTGTTCATATTGCATAGCAATTTTCACCACTGCTTCTGCTACAAAAGGCGCAGTGCTGGAATTATCAAAAAACTCTTGAAATCCTACTTTTTCAAATTCGGAAATACCTTTTTCATATCTGGCTGAAGTTTGATGTGCTTTTATATAATGTGTCCCTGGAATATAGTTAAGTGTATATTCCTTTGTATCAAGAATGTTTTGTAAGGTATCTCTTTGAACTGTATCAGGCCTACTCATTAAACCAAACAAAGCCGGATTAGCACCAAGGTGTATCAATGAATTGAAGATGGCTAAATTAGACTTTCTGTCGATAGATTTTGTACCCACTAATACAGCTTGGCGGAATCCCGCTAATGAATTTACAAAGGCAGTTCTATAACGTTGTTCAAATTCTGAAAGTTCTTTTTTACTAACTATCACGCTATTTTATTTATTTGAGTAATTTTTTTTCAACTTTTTTCCAATAAGCAAAAAAGGAGGGATAATATCCAGTAACTTGTTCTGAGATCCAATCTCTATTTTCGATTGTGCCGTAATAATCAATATTCAGAGGATGCTCTTTGTAACATATATTTTTTAAATTATAGTGTTTAACTAATGAATCAAATGAGCCAGTATAAAGTTGTATCCCATAAATATTTTTACTTAATTTCAAAATGAAATCAATACTTATTTTACTCACAGGATATTTTGCAAATAAAGCAGGATCTAATAATAAAATTCGATTCCCAATTTTATCTTTATGCCATAAAGGATCAAGATTATAATAATTATAGATCCAAGTGGGTAGTTCGGAATTGATTTGTAAGTCTGATGTTGCGGGTAGTTCCAATGCAGGAGAAAAATTTTCAGTCTCTTTTAGTTGATCGGGTATTTCTATTTTTTCAATTATTTCATAAGGTAAATCCAAAAAAGTATTCTCCTGGTTGCTTTTTGTGTATTTATTGATATTCTCCTGATTGGCATAATATTTCTTTTGACTATTAGCACCAGCTACCCATTGCCAGCTGCAAGCATTACTAGCCCAATCGCCATCTAATAAATGGTAATACATCCATTTAGCTGGTTGATGCCAATAAGATTGCGCGATATTACATACCATCATGGCAGTATACATTCTGCAATGATTGTGCATATATCCAGTTTTGTATAATTTTGCAATCGCATTATCAACTCCTTTTATTCCTGTAGCCCCTTTTACAATGTTTGAAGGAATTGAATAATTGGAAACTGGGTATTGTATATTTTTAAGATCAGTATTTACATCTTTTGCTTGTGCGACTCTCTGAAAATAATCGCGCCAGCATAATTCTTTTACAAAAGGCTCGATCTCTTTGATTGAATATCTTTTTTTTAGAACACTATTTAATATTTCTTTAGTACTGATTACCCCTCTTGAGATATAAGGCGACAAATATGTAACCGCTCCATCAGCATTATTGCGTGTTTTTGCATAATTAATCGGATCAATCTGATCTATTTTTTCTAAAATTCTGTTGTAATCAGTTTCAAAGATGTGTTCCATGGCTCAGTTATATTTTTCTACGTTTCCAATCAATAGAAACAGCAGAGCCTTCCGCAAAAATAACGGATTCGGGTACCTGATGATTTAGAAAAGAAAAATTTCTGCCATACATAGCTGAAAAGTCGCAATCAATAGAATAATTTACTACCCGATTAACACACCATCTGGGATGGTTTACTTTATATTCCTCTGTTATTTTACTATTCACTTTTGTATAACCATAGTAGTGTTCAAAAATAAATTCCTCTACACTGCCTTCAATCATTGGCAAACGTTCTTTAGCAGTATTTACAGAAAGTCGGTTCCATTTCTGATTGGTTTTCCATTCAAATTGAATCTGATTGATTGGGCCGGTAGTGTCTATTAGATTTTTAGTAGGTATTACTGTATAGTGTTCCTTATATAATTTATTAGCCAGCCAAGCCACCGTTTTATAAGGAACTGTTTCGTTGATAAATACCACCCCCCTTTTAGTAGTATTGCCCTCCACTCTTTTTACATAAAAACGGAGATTGATCTCTTCGAAAGTTCCCAGAAATGGGATGGGAATCTGGAAAAGGCTGGTGTTTTTAAACATAAAACCCACGAGACTAACGTAGGTTTTATGTTGGTAAATATCTAGTTCAACTCCTTTGGGAAGATAGGGTAACAAAATTTCGGGATCAACCGAATAGTTTGCCATGATTAAATTTTCCCATCGGGCTGATAAAAAAGTATCTGTCATTCATAATAAACAATCGATATTCGAATTAGTTCAACTACTGAATTATAATGGAAACAATTTGATCAATCTTAGCTGACGAACTGCCCACTAAGATTTTATAAGTACCCGGTTCTACAATCCAGCTTGCTGATTTGTTATCGAAATAAGCTAAATCTTTTACGGGTACAGTTAATTTCACTTCCATTTTTCCGCCTTTGTTCACCAATACTTTGGTAAATGCTTTCAACTCTTTAGCTGCACGTTCAACAGAGGAATTAGGTTTGCTCACATATAATTGAACGATCTCTTTTCCAGAGTAATTTCCAGTATTGCTGATGTTTAGCGTAGCTGTAATGATTTCCTTTGATTTATAGGTTGCTTTATCTGTTTTTAAACCAGCATACACATAATTGGTATAAGACAAGCCATAGCCAAATGGATAAAGTGGAGTGATTTTCTTGGTATCAAACCAGCGGTATCCTACTAATATGCCTTCTTTATAAGTTACTACTGAATCACCCGGGTAAGCATTCAATGCATGTGCAGGAGATTCTTTTAGATCAGCAGGAAATGTGAAAGGCATTTTACCAGAAGGATTTACTTTACCAATCAACACATCTGCTAGTGCATTGCCATTTTCAGAACCGTTGTACCAGTTCCAAACAATAGTGCTGCTTTGTTCTTTGATCTTGTTGATGGCGTATGGAGCACCGCCTGTAACAACGATAATTGTATTCGGATTTGCTGCCAAAACTGCATCAATCAATGCATCTTGTCCAAAAGGCAAAGACAAATCTGATCGATCCCTGCTTTCGCTTTCATAATCTCGGTTACCACCAACAAATAATAAGGTAAGTTCAGAGGACTTAGCTAGGGCTGCTGCTTCTGCAATCAACGCTGGATCAGCTTTTGATATTTCAGTTTTATTAGACCCCCAAAAAGTTTTATAAATTCCCTTGTATCCTTGAGCAAATTTAATGGTAGTGTTTTTATCTAATTTGTTTTCTAATCCTTTTAAAGGAGTGATTTCATATTTCGCTTTTACACCAGCTCCAAAGCCACCTAAATGATTTGTATGTATTGCATTATCACCTATCACAGCAATAGATTTAATTTTTGCAGTGTTAAGAGGTAACATATGTTTTTCATTTTTTAAGAGCACCACGGATTCTGAAGCAATCTCGTATGCGGTTTTGCTATGAGCAGCTGTATTGATACTGCCTGTTGGTGAATTCTCACTTAAGGTTGTATGATACATGACCCATAAAATACGGCCCACTTTTTCATCAATTGTTGCTGTACTAACTTTTCCTTCTTTCACCGCTTTCAGCAATGGATCTGCAAAATAATAGGTGTTATAGGGAGGTCTAGAGCCCATTTCCAGGTCTAGTCCATTGTTAGCAGCAGTAACCGTGCTATGAGTTCCACCCCAATCGCTGATTACGATTCCTTTAAAGCCCCATTGGCCTTTTAAAATAGTTTTGAGTAAGTATTCGTTTTCTGAGCAATAAACGCCTCTCAATTTATTGTAAGCAGACATAATGGTCCAGGCATTGCCTTCCATAATCGTTGCTTTAAAAGCAGGCAGATAAATTTCTTGCATAGCACGTTCGTCAATTTCAACACTCACTCTATCTCTTTCAATTTCTTGGTTATTTAAAGCATAATGTTTTACACATGCTGCTATATGCTGACTTTGAATCCCTTTCACTGATTGTACGGCCATTTTAGCATTTAAAAATGGGTCTTCGGAGAGGTATTCATAGGTTCTTCCATTGAGTGGTGTACGGGCAATATTAAAAGCAGGTGCCAGCATAATATATTTTTTTCGGGCCCTTGCCTCTTCTCCCATATCATGTCCGTAATTATAGGATAGTGCAGGGTTCCAAGTGGCAGCTAGTGCAGAGCCATTTGGGAAAAAAGTAGCAGAGTCTGTTTTTAAGTTAGCAGAGCCCCAGCCTTCTAATACATCTTCACGTACGCCGAGTGGGCCATCATCCGTCATGAGTCCCGGAATATTTAAACGCGGTACTCCCGCTGTTCCAAAGATCCCATTTGCATGAAGCAGGGCAATCTTTTCTTCAAGGGTTAATTGTTTCACAATAGCAGTAATTTTTTGCTTTGTAGCTTGATCGTTTTTACTCTGTGCAATCACAAAACAAGTAGGGATCAAAAGGAGGAGGGATACCAAAATTGGCAATACTTTGCGTTTCATAAATGGCAATATTTGTTAGTTGATTGTTTCTAAATATAACTAATCATAAAGTTACACATTTTCAGGCGCTTTTAATCTCTAAATCAAGGCAATAAAAAAACAGCTAAAACACATGTTTTAGCTGTTTTAAAATAGATAGTAGGGTTCTTAATTTGAAGAATCCTTATAAAAAGTCATGGTTGGTTTTCCAACTACACCGGCATCCATCATTATTTTTTTGAAAGCAGGATCTGCTAGTCTTGCTTTTACTTTGGACAGATCGGTTATTTCAAAAACAATATGTACCAAAGTTGAATCATCTATGCCTCTTCCAAGAGCCACATCGTTCATTCCATTTGCTGTTCTAGTTGCTGACCCTTCAGCATCAAATACTTTTAACCAGGCATCAAAATTTTTCACTTTGTGCACAATTTCTAAACGGGTATCAAGTGCTTTTTGATTCTCTGGATTGAATCTTACAATTTTCCAATACTTCAATTCAGGTTTTGAAATAACACCTCCTTTATCCATGGCTGCTTTCAATCCTGGATCTGAAGGGAACGCCTTAGCTTTCGCTAAATCAGAAGCCGCCAAAACGATTTTAACATTATTCGATTTTCCTGCATCTTGTTCCACAGCAACAAAAGATAAACCACTTGCTTTACGCCTAGCAGAATCTCCATCAAATGCTTCACGCCAAACTTTGTAGTCTTTCACAGTGTGATAAATAGTTACTACATCCATTGGAAGGGTGGGCCCTGCAGGTGCAGCTACCACTTTTGCTGAACTGTCTGCAGAAACTTTAACCTCCTCTTTTTTATCAGTGGGGTTATTGTTACAGGCAAACAGGATACCAGCAATGCTGATTGCTAGTATTGACTTTAAGATGTGTTTCATTGTTTTTGATTTTTAATTATGGGGATTATTATTTTTTATTAATTATTTACATAAATATTTCCATCTTTCATTACAAAATGTATTTTCAAAATAGCATTAATATTATTTTCGAGGTCATTATCTACAGCAATGATATCAGCTAAGTAACCATGTTTAATGATTCCAATATTATTACTCCAATTTAATTGACGAGCTCCATTGATGGTAGCAGCTTTCAATATCTCAGGAATCGTCATTCCGGATTCAAAATAACTTACCAATGTTCTTTTTGAGGCTTCAGCAAAAGGCATTTTTAAGTTCAAATTATCATCTGAACCGGCTGCTATGGTAACGCCATTTTTTATGGCACTTTGTATACTTTTTCTTTTGATTTCCTGTGAAAACTTTACTATGCCTTCCCATCGATCGGGATAAGCCAACTGGAAATATTTTTTGCTCGTAAAATCATCCATATGCGTGGCAACAAAAATCACTCCTTTTTTTGCCATTAATTGAAAGGTTGAATCTTGAATTTGATCTCCATGTTCAATTCCGTCAACACCACTTATTACTGCATTATAGGCGGCCTGATTGTTTGTTGAATGTGCAGTAACCTTTATGCCATATCGATGCGCCTCATTTACAATTGCTTTCATTTCTTCTATAGATAATGAAGTGATGTTTATTGTATTATTAGAATAGATTTTGATAATATCGGCACCTTGTGTGATAACTTCACGAACTGCTTGTGTTGCATCTTCTGGACTTACAACAATTCTATATTCTTCGTTTAGGATTGCTCTGTGTTTATAAATTATTTTTGGGATTGTGCCACCTTCTGCGGCAAGGGCCATCCCGGCACATCGCATTCTAGGTCCAATAACCAAACCTTCATTAATTGAATTTCTTAAGGCGATATCCGCAAATTGGCCAGCATTTCCAAGATCTTGAACTGAAGTTATACCAGCCTCTAAATAGGCTTTAGCTTTGACAGAACCATAAATTGCTCTATAAGCATCACCAACCATTGTGAGCGTTTTCATCATATCTAATCCTTCATACTTATTCTCAGGTAAAATAGTTTCATTATTTAACAAATGCGTATGAGCGTCAATCAAACCTGGTAGTATAGTATATTTTGATAGATCGATCAGTTTGCATTCACTCTTTTCTTTATTTGTAACTTCTGAATAAAATTTTACACTTTCTATTTTGTTATTAGATATGATGATCCCAATTTCTGATTGGAAAATACCTATTTCGCTATTAAAAAATTTACCTGCTTTTATTAGTGTTTTAATTCCTTCCTGAGCAAAAAGAAAGCTGGGCAACAGAAATAAAGACAAAATAAAATTCCTTTTCATGCAGTAATATTAATATTCGTGATTGCAAATGTTTATTTGCGCGCTTCCATATCAATTTCAATCAACTGTCCTTTAATTGCTAATCCTTTTACTTCCAACCAAGTTCCTGTTGGAAATTGTTTTTTATAAATAGAATTTCGGTAGCCTGATACTTTGATGAAGTCTTGCATATTAGTAGTGTAAATATTTTCTGCATACACATCATCATAAGTATAGCCATAGTGTTTTAATATTTTTTCAAGATCGCTATAACAATTCTTCATCTGCAGTTCCATATTCCCTGGTCCTATTATAATACCTGAATCGGTCATACTTACAGCCCCGGAAATTTTAAGTTCGTCGCCCATTTTTACAGCGTGTGAATAACCATAATCTTTTTCCAATTTTGGTCGAAGATTAAAATACTCCGGTTTGTTGGATGAGACTACTTTTACTTCAACTTCTGAATTCGTTTTAGATTTATCTGCGTTACTGCAACTGCTAAGTATAGATAAACTAATAAAAAAATAAGAGATAAATAGGGGATACTTTTTCATTGTATTTAATTTAATGATTATTTAAAAAGTATGTGAAACAAACCAACTTGCTATTGATTGCCACCAACTTGCAGATTGAAATGTCCAACACAATTGGTTAAGAATAAGTATGATTGTGATGGTTAAAAATGGTTTAAAGTTGTTTCCTTTTCTAATATCATTGATTAAGAAAAGTGCCGCTATTATTTCTGAAATATAGATCACAATAGTTACTGCAACTGGAAAAGGAATTCCTCCAAAAATCATTAAGGCTCGCCCTAATCCAGGACCGAGCATTAAAAGAGATGTTGCGATCATATAGCGCATATGTACTGCTGCATCTTTTCTATTGATCATCGCCAAAGCAAAGAATAAACCAAAAATAAAAATGGTTGGGATATCAAGAGAGAGTTGTCCTAAAACACTATCTAATGGTCGGGTTGTGATTTCTCGATAATAAACCATTCTTGAAACTAGAAATACTGAGTAGCAAACCAAAGGAGCCAATACATAGCTTATTTTACCAAGGTTTCGATGGATATTCCTTTTATTAAACCTGATTAATAATGGTTGAATGATGAGCATGGCAAACCAGCTCATCAACATCGTCCCATGAAAGTGCTGTTCCCATTGAAAGCCTTTGAACTTCGGAAAATTGATAGTATAAGTGAAATGAAAGCCGATAATTGCACAAACCCAAATGCCAACAAATAGAAAAACAATATTCTTTTGCAATGTTTGATCTTTCTCATAAGTTGTGATCATGGTAGTTTTTTTTAATTTTTATTTTAAGTGGGGTTAACATTAATTGGATACCTCAAATTGCGGTAAATCTAATGGCTGCGATATATCACAATCAGTGTATGTATAGTATTTATTTATACATATAAAAAAATCGAAAAAATATTTGTATAGGATATAGGAAATGAAAAATGGGGAAACCAAATAAAGTGGCTAGCTTTTACAATATATGCAATTGGGTAGACAGTATATTTAAATTAGGAGCAATGTATTAATTTTAAGTTTAATTTAATAATTTAGAAATAGGTCTAGATATAAACACTTTGTTGTAGAGCAATTTTATATTTTGTCTAAATGATGTTTTGTCAATTCATTTTTGGTATTGCCAGTATTTAAAGTAGAGGTGGGCTCGAAAAGCATCACAGCAACTTCTTCGTCAGCAACTGGTCTGTGTTCTGTTCCCCTGGGCACAATTAGAAATTCATTCTTTTGGATCTCAATGGTTTTATCTCTCAATTCCATTTTTAATATGCCTTCAATCACCAAAAACATTTCATCCTCATCATCGTGCTTATGCCATACAAACTCTCCCTTAAATTTTGCCAATTTAACTTGTTGTCCATTGAGTTCTCCCACAATTTTCGGACTCCAGTATTCAGAAAACAATTTTAATTTTTCTGCAATGATTACTTTTTCCATTTTTTAAAATTTGCTAAATATTATGAGTAAAATAGTTCCACAAATTTTCCGCAAATAGTTTGCCACAAATCGGTATTGCGCAAATAGTAAAAGCCGAATTGGGATACCAGGAGAATGATTAATGAAACAACATATGGTTTATTATCTTTTCCATGCTTTCTGTCATACAAAATAAATCCAAGTAAGATTAAATCTGTTATAATGAAAGTATATAAAAAACCATTTAGTCCGGTAACACCCAAGAAGTTTGTAAAGAATCTTTTAAGTGCAGCTCCATATACTGCCAGTGAAGTGGCAATCATATATCGCAAATGATAGGAGATTTTCTTTTTGTAATAAATAGCCAGCAAATACAAAGTAACAAAATCTACAATTTGGTAGAACGGTATATAGAGTGTGGCTATCTTTTTAGCTTGAGTTATAGGAGCTGTTTCATATAATTCTTTTGCAATAAAGAAAATAGAAATAACGATCAGGGGCACTAGAAAGTAAGAGACCTTTCCAATCACTCGATGCCATTTGTATTTCCTTTTTTTTATCAATACAGGTTGAACAATCAGCATCAGAAACCATAACACAAACAACAAGCCATGAATGTGTTGAATGGTGGTAACTTTAGTAAAAGTGGGGAATAGTCCGAAATAGGTTTTGAAAAATCCTAAAAAAACAATTGCGAAAATTGCCACAAAAAATAGCCCAATGTTTTTATATGTTCTTTCCATTTCTAGATAATGAATTATGATAGATCTAATTCCATAAATAATAAATACTGCCTAAACTCTTCCGGAATTTCAACTTCTGCATAAACAGGAATATCTTTAAAGCCAAAACTTCGGTAAAGCGCATGAGCTGCTTCCATGAACTTCGGACTGTCTAGTCGAACTTTCTTATAACCCGTTTCTTTTGCAGCATTTATTAATGATTGAAGTATCGCTTTACCTGCTCCAATCTTTCGAAATGATGGATCAACATACATTCGTTTTATTTCTCCGATTTCAGGGTTAATACTTTTAAGACTACCAAGCCCGCATACTTTGCCTTCATAAATAGCAAGTATCAATCTGCCATATGGTGGTAGAAATTTATCAATTAAAGAAATGTCTTGTTCAACTGCTACCTGAGGATCATGGGGATGAACACCATAAAGCGATTGCATTTCATTATTTCCCCATGTTAGATATTCTAACCAAAGATTTCTAATGTCATCTAAGTCGTTGGGAAGTATCACATCTCTGACTTGTATTGTTGTATTATTCATTCCTTTTATTTTAAATTTATGCACATCTATTAGTAGGCATATTTTCGATTATTTTTCTAATAATAAATTGCCTGTTTTCTTCAATAAATTAATTGCCATCAAATAAGGCATAATAAATGGTATAGCAGGAATAGCTACTATATAATTTAATGTAGCAAGTGGTTCTGGAGATGCAGGTGGTATAATATTTAATAAAAAAGCTATTACACTAATTAATACATATACATTGCAAGCCAATGGTTTTAACCATCCAGCTGATTTGAACGATAGTGCAAAAGCTGCTGTTGCTAAGTACACTAACCCACATACAATAGTGTTAACAAAATGAAATTGGTTTGCTATTGGCAAAGCCCAATCGTAAGTTTTAGTGGATGCATTTGCTGCCATTATGCTGTATAATTTTTCTAAATAAAATCCCCAAAAGGTCATATTGATTAGATAAATTGGAATCGCAATTAGTATCGCAACAAAACCCAGCAAAGCATAAAAATTCCCTTTGGTATTTTTTAATTTTTCTCTTAGCACTGCAAATCCAAAAGCTACAGATACTCCAGTTAAAAGGAGAAAAAAATATCTAACCTGTTGTTCGGTAGCAGATGCAGCCCATTCTAGCGGTTTGCCGTAAGGAGGGGCACCTAAACCGAAAAACATAGAGGTGAGGAAAGTAGGAAAAATAAGGAAAAATGCAGCAGCAACTAATTGTCTGTTTTCAACATCAGGTGTTCTGATAATAGGAGCCGCAAGAATCCAAACTGCTATAGACATGAGGCAGACATTTAATATCCAAATCGGCAAATAGATTTTATAACTGATATATCCAACCCCAATGCCAAATACAGCAGTTAAAAACGGAACAAGCGTTAAATACCATTGACTAATATTTCTTTGAACTTGCATGTTTCTTTAATTTTAGTTGTGTTATTCAAAGTCAGAGGGCCTTCCTTTATTCTGCGGTTGGTTAGTCAATTTTCAATGGAGCACCAACAACTTTCATGTCGTGATCTGCAAATACTTTTACTATTTCTTCTTTTGATGGTGGGGATGTCCATTTGTCGGTAACCTTAAAAAATGATTCCATTTTTCCGGCTGGTAAATAAGAAACAATCATCTTCCCTTTTTCTGTTAATTGTAAGAAGGCATGAGGTACATTTTTTGGCAGGAAAATGGTATCACCTGATTTCATTTGATACTTTTCATCCCCTACTTGAAATAAATACGATCCTTCAATAATATAAAACCATTCATCCTGGAAGGGATGAATATGTAATGGGGGACCACCATTTGGAGTAAGCCCGGTTTGTTCAAACACAGCTAAATCATTTTCAGTGTCCGAACCAGAAATTTTTATATCTAGATTATTTAGGGTAACACCCTTCATTTTATAGTGTTCGCCAAATCTGGCTTCACCATTATTTACTTTAAATCCCTTTATTGTTCTCATGAAATCTTTTTTTTTGATTTTAGCGATTATACTAGAAGGAATGAGCGCGAGTGCGGACAAAATAAATTGACCTCGTTTCATTTTAAACATGTATTAGCAATCATATTTTGTAGTAAGTGATGGGGCTGTATAATTGTCTTTGCTTAGAAGCTAACTATACAATATAAGTAACTATTAATAAAAACATTATCAATTTGTTTAATTTAATCTCAAATTAATCGCAGAAGGTTTTCACTGTATTTCGTTTTGAAATGGCAATTTTAATTAGGGGCCTTTTTTTGGAATATCACACAACAAAAAAGCAACCCTTACTCAGGATTGCTTCTTGTTAAAACTTATCAGTTTCAGCGGGGGCTGTGATAAACCGGGAGTTATAATAATTTAGAAACTTCGTCGATAATTTCTGACTTAGTAATTGGTATTCCCATCATTTTATTAAATGCAATAGCATCTACATTATATTGATCGCGAATGATCTTTACTAGCTGACCATTATTGATTTCAGGGATCAACACTTTGTCGAAATTTTTAATGATCTCGCCTAAGTTCTTAGGGAAAGGACGTACATAGCGAATATGGGCGTGACTTACAGATACGCCTTCTGCTTGCATTTCCATACAGGCACTTTTGATGGCACCATAAGTAGATCCCCAACCTATAATCAATACCTTACCTTTCACCGCACCACTATCAATAGTTTGTGCAGGAATGAAATCAGCTACTTTATCTACTTTCGCCTGACGAACTTTGATCATGTGCTGGTGATTCTCTGGTTCGTAGTTTACATTACCTGTAATATCTTGCTTTTCCAAACCACCGATGCGATGTTCTAAACCAGCCGTACCAGGAACTGCCCACGGACGAACTAATTTTTCATCACGCTTATATGGCATATACTTCGCATCACCTTCATCAATTGATGTTTTGAACTTTACTTCAATTGGTTTTAAATCGGCCGACTTGGGAAACTTCCAGGGCTCTGCACCATTGGCAATATATCCATCACTCAATAAGATTACAGGAGTCATATGCTCTAAGGCAATTCTACATGCTTCAATAGCTACATCAAAACAATCACTAGGAGTGGAGGATGCAATTATTGGCATCGGGCACTCACCATTTCTTCCATAATATGCTTGCATCAAATCGCTTTGCTCAGTCTTGGTAGGTAATCCAGTAGACGGCCCGCCGCGTTGAATGTTTACGATTACCAATGGAATCTCTAACATCATTGCCAAGCCCATTGCTTCTGCTTTTAATGCCATACCCGGACCAGAAGTAGTTGTAATGGCTAATGATCCACCATAGCTTGCACCAATGGCTGAAGAAATAGCTGCGATCTCATCTTCCGCTTGGAAAGTGCGCACACCAAAGCTTTTATATTTTGCTAATTCATGTAAGATATCTGTAGCAGGAGTGATTGGATAGGATCCTAAGAATAAAGGCAATCCACTTTTTTCACTAGCTGCAATTAAACCATAACTCAATGCCTGATTACCCATGATACTGCGGTACAATCCTGGCTCCATTTTAGACTTCTCTACTTTGTAACGGGTAGTGAAAGACTCTGTGGTATCACCATAATTAAATCCAGCCTGTAATACTTTAATATTACTCTCGTAGATCACGGGTTTTTTACCAAATTTCTCTTTCAAGAATTCTTTGGTTGTGTCCAAATTACGATTGTACATCCAGTAGATCAACCCCAATACAAACATGTTCTTTGCGCGGTCTCGCTCTTTCACACCCAATTCGGTGAAGTCTTTTAAAGACTCACGTGTTAATTTGGTAACGTCTACTTTGGTAACATCATATCCTGCCAAACTATCATCTTCCAAAGGATTAACTCCATCGGGATAATTGGCTAATCTTAAGTTCCTAGAATCAAAACCATCAATATTGGCAATAATTTTTCCGCCTTTCTTAATGCTTTTTAAATTGGATTTTAATGCAGCGGCATTCATGGCTACTAATACATCACAATCGTCTCCAGGTGTGTAAATCCTATCGCTAGAAAAGTGTAATTGGAAACCACTCACACCGGCTAATGTTCCTATTGGAGCTCGAATCTCGGCTGGAAAATCCGGGAAAGTAGCCAGGTCAATTCCTAGCATCGCAGTGTTGTTGGTAAATTGTTGTCCGGTTAACTGCATTCCATCGCCGCTATCTCCGGCGAACTTAATTACTACATTTTGTAGAACTTCTTCTTTTCTGGTCATTAGGTTCAATTCTAATTAGCTGCCATGGCTAGCAACACGTGAATATTTAAACACTTTTTGTTCAGCATAGCCGCTGATTCGTAAAAAAGTATGCTAAGATACGTCCAAATCGATGTTTTAAGCTTGATTTTTCGCTTTTTCTCTCGCATTTATATGTTTACTAACAATTTTGTGAAGAAATGAGTATACGCATACGCTATCTTAGCAGCACAATTTTTAATTATATGTATCTGAATAAGAGCGCATTTCGATGGATAACCATGGGATTATTAGGATTTTTTGGATTTATATCATGCAATAACACTCCAAAAGAAAATGTTTTATTTAAGAAGGATTTGAAAGATGATTCAGCTAAAAAAGCTTACCTCATAAAAATTGGAAATGCTCCTAAACCAACTGAGCAGCCCTTTGTGGCAGATTCGAACAAATTATATGTTTACCTCACATTTGATGATGGACCTCAGCCAGGTTCAGTAACCTGTTTTAATATTTGTAAGGCAGAAGGAATCAAAGCAACTTTCTTTATGGTGGCCCTGCATCAACAACGTAAGCGTGATGGAAAGCAAATTGTGGGAATGATCCGTAATGGGTATCCTCAGTTCTTACTTGCCAATCATAGTTATGATCATACGATGGAACACTATCAGTATTTCTATCAACACCCCGATATGGCTTTCGATAATTTTGTGCGCGCGCAGGATACATTGCAAGTACCTAAAAAGTTCATACGCCTTCCGGGCAATGGTGGATGGGTGTTACAAAATCAGGTAAGGACGAGTCATTTAGTTAGCGCAGTAGCACATCGTTTGGATAGTGCGGGCTTTACTGTAATTGGATGGGATTTGGAATGGAATTTTAACCACAAGAATGCACGTCCGGTTCAATCGCCAGAAAAACTGGCCGCCCAGGTAGATAGTGCTTTCTCTAAACATAATGAGCATATCAGAAAAAATATCGTGATCTTAACTCATGATCGGATGTTTCAGCACGCTGAGGATAGTTCTTCATTGGTAAAGTTTATTCAAATTTTGAAACAAAATCCTAAATACGTTTTTGAAACAGTGGATCATTATCCTGGTGCAAAAAAATAGATCACCTATCATCAATTTTAAGATTTCATTCAGGTATGAAAGCCCTGTCTCGAAATAAGTTTTAGTATATTTGTATGTATAAAAAATGAATAAATATGGCAATTTTTAAATCTGGTAATCCAACCTTAACGGAGAAAATGTTTGATAAGACTGCTTCTATGGAAGCCGCTAGTCAAGGTGTAATGAGCGTTCGCGGTACGATTAACAAATTTGGGTTCTTGATGTTCATGGTCATAGCAGGCGCTGCGTACAATTGGCAGGTATTTGATCAGAAAGGGCCTGGTAGCATGCAGGTATTGATGCTGGTAGGTTTGTTCGGTGGATTGATTGCAGCTATTGCGATTACCTTTAAACCCAATTGGGCGGGCTTTCTAGCCCCTTTGTACGCATTGTTCGAAGGTTTATTTATTGGTGGTATTTCTGCAGTATTCAACGCGATGTTTGCTAAAAGTTATCCTGGCTTGGTAATGCAAGCAGTAGGCCTAACATTTGGTGTGGCCATAGCGATGTTTCTTCTATATAATTTTAGAATCATCAGAGCTACCGAAAAATTCAAATCAGTGATCATTGCCTCTACTTTGGGCATCGGTATTTTCTACCTGATTACTTTAGTGTTGAATATGTTTGGCGTGAACGTAAGTTTCATGCACGATAGTAGCCCACTCAGTATCGGTATCAGTTTGTTTGTAGTGGCAATCGCTTCTTTAAACCTCATCCTTGACTTCGACATGATCGAGCAAGGATCTGAAAGAGGTGCACCCAAATTCATGGAGTGGTATGGTGCATTTGGTTTATTGGTAACCATCGTTTGGTTATACATTGAAATGCTGAAGTTATTAAGTAAGCTTGCAAATAACCGTAGCTAATCAGGTGCTACTTTTTTTAAAAGCCCCAGCAGGAATTGTTGGGGCTTTTTTGTGCATGAAGCTTACATGCAAAGCCCTAACTTAGTTGTTCCAAAATAGCAGCTATGCAGTTCAATCGAAAAGACCTTTCCAATAATACCCTGATAGAATTATACCGTCAATTATTGTTTCCAAGAATGATTGAAGAAAAAATGTTGGTGCTATTGCGTCAGGGAAAGATCAGTAAATGGTTTAGCGGTATTGGCCAAGAAGCCATTTCAGTAGGGGTAACCATGGCTTTAGATTTTGATGAGTGGATCATGCCTTTACATAGAAATCTCGGTGTGTTTACCGCACGTCATATGCCACTACAAACATTATTCAAACAATGGCAAGGAAATAAAGATGGCTTTAGCAAGGGCCGTGAAAGAAGTTTTCATTTTGGCACCAGTGAATACCATATCTGTGGAATGATCTCGCATTTAGGTCCGCAGTTAGCAATAGCCGATGGTGTGGCACTTGCTTATCAATTAAAAAAAGAACAAAAAGTAGCCGTTGCCTTTTCTGGTGATGGCGGCACAAGCGAAGGCGATTTTCATGAAGCCTTGAATGTAGCAGCCGTTTGGAATTTACCCGTGATATTTATTATTGAAAATAATGGATATGGGTTAAGTACACCGGTAAATGAACAATATCGTTGCGAGTATTTAGTAGACAAAGCCAGAGGCTATGGCATGGAAGGTGTTCGTATTGATGGAAATGATGTATTAGCCGTATTCGATACCATTAAAGGTGTTCGGGATTATTGCATCAAAAATCAGAAACCTTATTTTATTGAATGCACAACTTTCCGGATGCGCGGACACGAAGAAGCCAGTGGTATTAAATATGTTCCCAAAGAATTAATAGAAGAATGGGGTAAAAAAGATCCGATCAAAAATTATGAACAATGGCTGGTTGCCAATCATGTACTTTCTGAAATGAAAGTAGCTGAATTGCGTCATCTTTTTAAAGACATGATCGAAGCAGATTTGCATCAAGCATTTCAGGTGGTAGATTTTATTGTGGATACAAAAGAAGAATTGCAGGATGTGTTTGCACCTCTTCCTGTTTCTGCCATTCCTGATCTTAGTGTTGTTGAATCTTCAACTGCTCCAGATAAAAGAATGGTAGATGCTATTCAAGAAGCATTATTACAAAGTATGCAACAGGATGAGACACTTATTTTAATGGGACAAGACATTGCAGAATACGGAGGAGCGTTTAAAATTACAGAAGGCTTTGTGGAGAAATTTGGGAAAGCACGTGTACGCAATACACCACTTTGTGAGAGTGCCATTGTGGGTACTGCTTTAGGATTGAATTTGGAGGGTTTTAAATCGGTGATGGAAATGCAGTTTGGAGATTTTGTGACCGTGGGTTTTAATCAGATTGTAAATAATTTAGCGAAGATCTATTATCGTTGGGGACAAAATGCGCACACCGTTATTCGTATGCCATCGGGTGGTGGTGTAGGAGCAGGGCCCTTTCATTCTCAAACCAATGAAGCATGGTTCACGCATGTGGCTGGTTTAAAAGTGCTGTACCCTTCTACGCCAGCTGATGCAAAGGGTTTACTCATTGCTGCCATCAACGACCCTAATCCTGTACTATTTTTCGAACACAAAGGTTTGTACAGAAGCGTGAGCGGGAAAGTACCATCGGATTATTACAGTATAGAAATTGGGAAAGCTAAAATTGTGAAAAAGGGCAGTGATCTAAGTATCATTACTTATGGAGCAGCAGTGCACTGGGCATTGGATTATCAAGATAAAAACCCTTCAGTTGATTTACATATCATTGATCTGAGAAGTTTAATACCATTAGATTATGCGGCTATTAAAGCTGCAGTTCTTGCTACTGGAAAAGTCTTGGTTTTACACGAGGATAATTTAACCGGTGGCTTTGGCGCAGAGATCAGTGCATGGATCAGTGAACACTGTTTTGAATTATTAGATGCTCCTGTGATGCGTTGCGGCTCTTTAGACACTCCCATACCCTTCAATATGGAATTAGAAAGAAATTATATGGCAAAGAGTAGGTTAGGAACCTGTATCGAAAAATTACTTGCTTACTAAGTCACGATAGATCAAATTAAATATATGAATCAACGCATCCCTTTTAAAACCATTTTGTGCTTTTGTTTTTTTGCGTGCACAACTGTTATGTTAGTAAATGCACAAACCAAAGACTTTTTTCCTGCAAAATTTACTGATAGTGAGCGCGAGAAAAAGATTGCTGCATTATATCCATTAGTGGAAAGACTGTATAAAGACTATGCAGAAAAAAATCATATCCCTGGTTATTCATTTGGAATTGTGCTGGATGGAAAATTAGTGTATGCAGGTGCGGGGGGATATATCGATATCCCAAATAAAATTCCGGCTACGCCAAAATCAATGTTTCGAATCGCATCCATGAGTAAGAGTTTTACGGCAATGGCTATTTTAAAATTGCGCGATGAAAATAAAGTGAAATTAGATGAGCCCGTAAAAACATATATCCCGGAAATGAAGGGTCAGCAATTAACCAACGATGCACCACCTATTACAGTGCGTCATTTGCTTACCCATTCTGCTGGATTTCCAGAAGACAATCCCTGGGGAGATCGTCAGTTGGCTGTTACGGAAGACGACTTTCAGGATTTTATTGAAAAAGGCGTGAGCTTTTCAAATGTGCCTGGTGTTGCATATGAATACAGCAATATGGGTTTTGCAATGTTAGGTATGATTATTAAACAACAAACCCTATCACACTATAGTGATTATATCGCCAAGTATATTTGGAAACCTCTGGGTATGACGGATGCTGCCTGGGAATACAGTAAAGTTCCTACTAATGTATTGGCAAAAGGATATCGTTGGTTAAATGATACCTATGTTGAACAACCCATGTTGCATGATGGTATTTATGGTGCAATGGGTGGTATGATTGTATCTATTGAATCATTCGCGAAATATGTAGCACTTCATGAGCAAGCATGGCCAGCGCGAAATGAAGTGGAAGATGGAATTATTAAAAGAAGTTCTCTCCGCGAAATGCATCAGCCCTGGCGCTTAAGTGGTTTAAATGCCAATTATAAATATCCTAGCGGTCGCCCTTCTCCTCTAGCTACAGCCTATGCATATGGATTGCGTTGGAGCAGAGATGGTGAGGGTCGTGAAACGGTGGGCCATACAGGTGGCTTGCCGGGCTTTGGTAGTAATTGGCAGATTCTTCCCGAATATGGTATTGGATTGATGTTCTTTGCGAATGCCACTTATGCACCTACATCAATTGCCAATACAATGGTATTGGATACTTTGGTTCGTTTAACAGGTATTCAACCCCGTGAATTACCAGCGTCCAAAATATTAACCCAACGCAGAGATCAAATAGTAAAATTATTGCCAGATTTTAATGGGGCTCAGAAGAGCGGAATTTTTGCTATGAATTTTTTCATGGATTATTTTGTCGACAAAATGCAAGCAGAAGCGCGTGGCATTTTTGAGAAAGCAGGTAAGGTGATTTCTGTAGGAGAAGTTATTCCGGAAAATCAATTACGTGGCTATTTCGATATTAAAACAGCAAATGGAACTGTTAGAGTAAGCTTTACATTATCTCCCGAAAAGGATCCCCTGATCCAGGAATATCATATTAATTTACGGTAAGCAATGGCATCAATGTTCGAACCATTAAACAGGGTTCGAACATTGATTTTTGTAGTTTCATGATATAAATCATTTTCTTCTGTAACAATTGTCACAAAGACACTTTTCATGCTACTTGTAGTTTTACACTGGCTTATAAACAATCTTTAGAAGGTATCATTTTCCCCAACTTAAGGTCCTCTAAAAATAACAACCAGTGTCATTTATAAATCAAGTATATGAAACAAACACTTAAGGTAATAGTATCAACTACTTTGTTGTTACTATTTTTCATGCCCGCTTTTACGCAAAACGGTACACAATTAATCGGATATGATGCAGTAACAAGTGGAAGAGCAGGTACTTCAGTGGGAAGCTTTGATAATCCTTCTTTGATGATGAATAACCCAGCAGGAATCTCCTTTTTAAAATCTTCTCAATTTAATTTGAGCATGTCTTTTATGACACCCTCTGTTTATTTTAAAAACGATATCAATAATTCCAAGGGCAAAAATAATTTATTTCCACTGGGTTGTTTGAGTTATGTAAATCAGAGAGATAAAAAAATGACTTATGGATTTGGCATTTTTACACAAGGAGGTATGGGAGCAGACTTTTCTATGAATCATTATTTGTATAGCGACCAATCTGGGAATTATATCCCTCAACTCTATCACTCAAAATTCGCAGTGATGCAAGGCGGTGCTTCTGCTTCTTATAAATTAACACCCACTTTAGCAATTGGCGTTACTGCAACCGTAGTATATAGTCAGATGGAGTTTCAAATGCCTTTTAGTATGCCTCCAGCAATTTTGCAAGGAGTAATTAATCCTTCCACAGGTTTTAATTTTGGAGATATGTTTTCTGCTCCACCTGCAAGCGGTGGATTAGGTTATTCAGAATTAGTAGCATCTGCTAACATGACTGGATTAACAAGTTATCAATTTAATGGAAGAATTGGATTGGCGTATAAGCCTTCTGAAGATGTATCGATAGGTTTAAGTTATAGTTTGCCAATTAATTTAAAGTATAAAAATGGAACAGCACAAATGGATATGACAGCTCAGATGAATAACGCATTTGGAAAAGTAATGGGTGGTATCATGCAACAGAATCCAAGCTTTACTCCTTCTCAAGCGCAAGCTGCAGCAATGGCACAATTTGCTTCACTAGGAATTGATTTAACAAAAGGAGCCACTGATAGATATACAGCAAATGCAACATTGGGTTTGCCACAATCGATAAGTGCAGGTATTTCTTTTGCTGCAAGTAAACAACTGCGTTTATCAATGGATATTCAGTGGTTAAATTGGGCTAATGCATTTAATACAATGAACATCGAACTTTCTGGAGGAACCAGTGCCAATATCAATAGAATGCTGGGCACGGCCGGAACAATTGCTATGCCTTTCCCTTTAAACTGGAAAAATTCAATCGTCATAAAAACAGGTGCTGAATTTGCAGTTTCTAAAAAATTGCAATTAAGATGTGGTTATGCTTATGGTAATAATCCGGTTCCGGAAACAACGATATTCCCTTTATTCCCTGCAGTTGTGGTGCATCATGCTTCTATTGGAGGTTCATTAAAAGTATCCAAAGCAGTAGCCATTAACGCAGCATATGAACATGCATTTAGAAACGATGAAACAGCCGCTCAAATGAGTTTAATTGGGGCTCAGTTTAATAATAGTATTTCTGGATTGGCTAACGATATTTACCACGTTTCTTTTTCATGGACAATGAAAAAATAAGGGTATCCTAAATAAAAGATTTTTGGGTATGAATTTTAGTGTTGTTAAAAAGGAGCTGCTTGGTTAAGCGGCTCCTTTTATTTTCAACGATTAGTTATTGCCTGGATGATATGTATTTACTGCATGTTTTATCACATCTTCTTTATAAAAATATACTTCTTTGAATTGCCCCTTCGTATACATTTCTGCTTGATCGGTGAAGTGTTTGGAAGTATTATCTCCACTCTCCCCACCTGCAAGAAGTGATTTTGCTGTGACTCTTTTTCCAAATTCCACTGCACAAATAAAACTATTGCCATTATATCCATATCTACGATTGGTACCGTTAAATGACTTACTAGTAAATGATGGCAAGCAACCCCAAGTAGATGCCGCTAAACCAGCAGGTAGACTTGGTTTAGTGTCATCAAATACTTCAGTGATATTTCCAGTGAGCCTTTGAAAGCGATTCACTTCACCCCATGGTTGTTTCCAGGAACCGAATTTTTTTTCAAGATCAGATAGTACATTTATTAAAGGCAGTAAAAGTGTTTTTGCATCTGCCGTATTCGCAAAATGAATTGTTTTATCTACCTGATCAGATTCATCATCTTCGCCCATTCCCTTTAAAATAGTAGGCCATAATTTTTGCGCCCATTCAATGGAAAGAGTAGTAGCAATTGATGTTTCAGATACATTTCGATCCCAGTTACTTAATAAAAGCATGGGTTCAGGAAGTAACTGATAAATTGTATCTGATTTGTTTGAGTTATATGCTTTGATTAATGCGGGCAGGAGTACATCAAATGCAGGTAAGTGTTTATTGTAAGCAGTTGTAATGATTTTATCTAAAGTAAAAGCATCATTATTTTTGAATAGTTGCACGGCATTTACGCCCCTAAAATTATCACCATTTGGTGCCATGTATTTAGGGAAGTCGGCTTTTTTCGGACTACTACTTCCAGAAACCGTAAAGGGGGAACTATTACAATTCTGAATCCAACCAGTGCTAGGATTTTTTACCTGGATTAGTTCTTCTACTGTATGAAGTCCCTTCCATTCAGTAGCTTTGATAGTTCCGTCTACAGGCTTACTCCAATTAAATTTTGAATCACGCTTGGGCATAAAATTTCCATGCCAGTAAGCGATATTTCCTTTATCATCTGCATACACTGTGTTGTTAGAAGTATTAGCTAAGAGATCTTGCGATTTTTTATATTCCCCATAATTTTTAGCCTTTGTTCTTTGCCAGGATTGTATCAAACCTTTGATATCTCTGTTATTTGCTTTTACTGAGATCCAGCTGCCATTTCTTTTTGCCATTACAGGTCCATGGTGTGTATAATAGGTAGTAAATGTTTTTGAAAAAATACCTCCTTTATTTAAGTACTGAATGCTGATCTGTTTTTCTTTAACCGGAATTAATTTTCCATCATATTCGTACTGGAGTATGCCATTATTTTTTTTAACTTTTTCGATATAGCTATCTGCCACATCACTATAGCTTGATGTATGCATCCAGCCAAGGTTTTCGTTGAAACCTTGGTACACAAAAAACTGCCCCCAAGTAACAGCCCCATAAGCATGCAGGCCTTCTTCGCTTTGCACAGATACTTCAGGTCTGAAATAATAAGTAGTGTGTGGATTGATATATAAAATGGCATTTCCTGAAACTGTTTTTGAAGGTGCAATAGCAAAACCATTTGATCCACCGGGCAATGGATCATAATCTTGATTGTCGATCTTAGCAACAACCAATCCAGGGTCGGTAGCATAAAAATTCTTTAGATCTGCTACTGTAACATCAGCAACATCAATGGCCCCGATGCTTCCATCTGTCCACAACAAGGGATACCAAGGTTCGAAGTGTTTGAGTAATGCAGTCTTTGTTTGAGGATGTGTGAAGAGATAAAAGTTGATGCCATCGGCATATGCATTCATTATTTTTTTTAACCATTCTGGAGCTGCTTCAAAATCTTTTTTCGCATCTGTAGTATCGATGATCATACGAATGAGCAGATCGTTATATAATTCTGTTTCTCCTTTTATCTCAGACATTCTTCCAAGCTTCTCCACATAATTCATTTCCACCCGCTTAAAATCATCTTCACATTGTGCGTATAACAAACCAAAAACAGCATCAGCATCGGATTTACCATATACATGAGGGATCCCCCAATTGTCGCGGATGATGGTTACATTTTTAGCCTGTTCTTTCCATTTGGCAATTTCTGTTGGAGAGAAAGGTTGAGCAACAATTATTTGATGCGCAATCAGCAAGATAATTGTGAAGAATAGTTTATTGATAAGTTTCATTAATCTATAGTTTATTTTTTTACCTACTCGTATTTCATCCTTCTTTAATTTTCATTTGCCTTTAACACGCGAAGAATATTTCCACCCAATATTTTATAGATATCTTTTTTGCTATAACCTTTTTCTATCAAGGCTTTGGTGATAAGTTCGTAATTAGTAACATCATCCAGTTCTTTTGGTGAAGAAGTGATGCCATCAAAATCGGATCCAATTCCCACATGGTCTACACCAGCTAACTTAACAATATAATCTAAGTGCGCCAGCAAAGCTGATAATGGTGGGCGAGAAGATTGTACTTCATCATGATATTTTTCTGCAAGCACAGACAATGCATATTCTGAAACCATCCCCATTTTTTTTAAACTATCTAGTTCTTTTGCATGGCCTAGCACAAATTTAATTTCCTTGTTTTTGAAACTGCTATCAACAAATCCAGAGTAAAAATTCAAATCGATTACGCCACCATTTTTTGCTACTGCTTTGATCTGTTCGTCTTTCAGATTTCTAAACGCCGGACATAAAGTGTATGCATTACTATGCGAAACAATCACCGGTTTGGTAGTTGTATTAATAGCATCCCAAAATGTTTGTTCACCTACATGCGAAAGATCTACCATCATGCCCAAATTATTCATTCGTTTGATTACTTCTTTGCCAAAATCGGTTAATCCCTTATGTGCTTTTGATAAACTATCTTTCTTTAAAGTTTCGTCCATCGCCGAAGTAGCCCATGGGTTACTATTGTTCCAGGTTAACGTCATATAACGAGTACCACGTTCGTAGAGTTTTTCAAGTTTAGTTAAATCAGATTCAATCATATGTCCACCCTCCACTCCGAACATCGCAGCCAGTTTGTGTTGCTTCAAAGCTTTTTTTAGATCAACATAATTTCTTGTCAGCACAATTTTATCAGGGTTTCTGCTTATCACAGCATCCAGTGTATCCATTTCTCGATTGGCAAATTGGTAAGGGTTTTGCATATTGCCATCGCACCAAACAGAAAAGATTTGTACATCTACACCTGCTTCTTTAAAGCGAGCCAGATCGCTTTGTGTTTTCCCTTTCAGGTTTTGATCCATGCTCACATTTTTTTCGATGCAAGCAGTTAGTATATCATTGTGTGAATCTACAAAAATGGCTTTCTGATGTACTTTTTTATAATCCTGCGCGTGCACAGCAATTGGGAATAGGGCGAAGAGTAATAGTTTCTTTAACATAGGTTCTGTTTTATTTAAGAGGCTTTATTTAATATTTTGGCACATGCATTTATAATGGTATTCATATCCACTGCATCGTTATTAGTTAAAATAATCAAAGTTCTGTGGTATAAAAGATCGCGCATAATTAGGGTTTTGTATCCCGGGTTATCTCCATTATGCCAAACCATTTGTAAGTCATTATTTTTATACACCAATTCTAATCCGAATCCATAATAAGAATTCTTACTATCGTTAAGTTTCATTGGGGTATATGCTTCTTGCATCGTTTCTTTTGAAACTAATTGGTTGTTGCGAATGGCATTATCCCACATTAAAAGATCTTGTGCTGTAGAACTAATTCTACCCGGTCCTTTTCTATTACCTAACCAAATGGTATAATTTGAAGATGAAAAAGAATCTGCTCGTATGTAACCAGTTTTTTCGGAGCCATACATATGCCCGATTGCAAAATTTTTAGTACTGGCTTTTTCTTCTAATGTTCTGATAGCAGTGTGCTTCATGCCAAGTTTCTGAAATATTTCGGAATTGCAATATTCAATAAAATCTCTACCACTGGCTTTTTCAGCAATGCTCGCTAGCAAAACATAACCAGTATTGCTATAAGTATATTTTTCACCAGGAGCAAATAGGCTAGGCGGATGAAATTTATTTAAGTATTCAATGATGTCGTTATTGTTGGCCACTTTATGCTTGTCCCAATTTAGATCCATAATCTGCTGGTAATCTGGTAAGCCACTGGTATGCGTTAATAAATTTCGAATGGTTATGCCCTTATAAGGAATGCTAAGATATTTCTCCACTAAATCATCATACTGCAAAAGTCCCTTCTCTTTTAGCTGCATAATCACAAGCGCACAGAATTGTTTGCTCACTGAAGCGAGTTCGAATATGTCGTTCTTTCTTAATATTTTTTTATCTGCATAGGTTCGATATCCGGTGGCAGATTCATAAATCTGCTTTCCATTTTCTGCATAGAGAATTACACCATTAAATGATTTATTAGCAGTAATGGTATCCACTAGTAATTTAATCTTATCTGAACCTAAACTTTGTGCTGTGGCAAACTCAGCGGTTGTAATCAATAAAATTCCGAGAAATATTTTCCGTATCATTTTAATTTAGTTTTAAAGTCGTTCCGGCACGAGCACCCGTATGTTTTGAATCTTCCACAGTTGTTACGCCATTTACCAATACATATTTGAAACCACTGGAATATTGGTGGGGCTGATCGTAGGTTGAATTGTCTTGAACAGTAACGGGATCAAATAACACAATGTCGGCTGCAAATCCCTCTCTTAATAAACCTCGGTCTTTCAATTGAAATTTCTGTGCAGGCAATGAGGTCATTCTTCGAATAGCTTCTTCCAATGAGATTACTTTTTCATCTCTTACATATTTACCCAATACCCTTGCATTGGTTCCATAGCCGCGCGGATGTGGGTTGCCAGATCCAAATACACGAATGCTTGCATCACTAGCAAACATATTGAAGGGGTATTGCATAATATTTTTTACATCCTGATCGCTCATGCCATGAAACACCATGCCTGCACCACCTTGTTCCATCATTTCAATTATGGTTTCTGCTTCCTCTGAGGCTTTGTGTTTGCGTCCCTTCATCAAGTTCACCTGCTCGATACTTTTTCCGTTATACGTGCTATCGGGTTTAAATGTGGCCACCACTGGATAGCTGAAATTCTTGAGCTTTCTTTTTTGTAATTTTTTGATCATGTATACGGCAACTTCTTTACGAACAGCAGGGCGGGAGAGACGCGCTTTAATCGAATCCGGTCCGTCTGCTAAAACCCAATCAGGCAATAAAGTGCTCAATGAAGTACTGCTGGCTGTATAGGGATATTGGTCGATGGTTACATCCAATCCTTCTTTTCTTGCTTCAATGATCATGGGTATGGTTTCTTTACTTCGTCCCCAGTTCTGCTGACCACTCAATTTAAAATGTGAGATTTCTACAGGCATTTTTGCTTCTCTTCCAATATGCAAAGCTTCTTCAATAGCTTGTGTAACACTGTCGGCTTCATCACGCATATGACTTGCGTATACACCGTGATATGCTGCAACTACTTTTGCAAGGCGTACGATTTCTATGGTTTTAGAATAAGTACCTGGAATATAGATGAGCCCTGTAGAAAGACCAACAGCACCATCTTCCATCGCTTTCTTTACAATGGCTTCCATCTGTTGCATTTCCGCTTCAGTAGGGTCGCGATTCGCAGAACCCATAGCAGCTTTGCGTACATCGTTATGACCTATCAGGGCAGCCACATTGATACTTAATTTTAAACTATCGATCATGGCAAAATACTTCCCGATATTCACTTCGGACAATCCGCAGTTACCAGTGATCACACTGGTAACTCCATCATAAATAAAATTACTGGCGATAGGGTTCTTTCTTTCATCTCCCTCTATATGTGTGTGTACGTCGATAAACCCGGGTGCTACAACTAACCCAGTTGCATCGATGGTTTTAGTTGCATGCCAGTTACTAAGAGTGCCGATCTTGATAATCTTGCCGTTTTTTACAGCGATGTCGGCATAGAACCAAGAATTGCCAGTTCCGTCTAGTATTTTGCCATTTTTAATTAGCACATCTGCTTCTTGGGACATAAGCGATAAAGGCCCTAAGCAGCTGATGCAGAGTAGTAAATTGATCAGTTTTCTCATATTCATTAAGTATCCCATGAAATTAACTGAAAATTCGAACCCGCTGAAAGAAACCTGAGAAGGATTTTGACCTCTAAAACCTTACCTTCGCAGACTGAAAATTTTTAGAAAACATGTTAGATAAATTGGATGCGATCAAAGCCAGGTTTGAACAAGTGGGTATTGCACTTACCAATCCTGAGATCATTAACAACCAAAAAGAGTACGGTGCGTATAGCAAAGAGTACAAATCTTTGGAGAAGATCGTATTGCCTTACGAGACTTATAAAAAAGTATTAGCTGAATATGATTTTGCAAAAGAGAGTTTGAATGGTTCTGATGACGATATGCGGGAATTGGCTAAAATGGAAATGCCGGAATTGGAGGTAAAGAAAGATGAGTTAGAGAAAGCACTCACCAAATTATTAATTCCAAAGGATCCCCAGGATGATAAGAATGCTATTTTAGAAATCAGGGCAGGAACGGGTGGTGATGAAGCGAGTTTATTTGCGGGTGATTTATTGGGAATGTATTTACGATATTGTGCAAAGAAGGGATGGAAAACCAATATTGTTACCGAGAGTGAAGGAACCGTGGGTGGGTTTAAAGAAGTAATTGTAGAAGTTACGGGAGAAGATGTATATGGTACTTTGAAATTTGAAAGTGGCGTGCACCGTGTGCAACGTGTACCCAATACAGAAACACAGGGACGTGTGCATACATCTGCAGCAACAGTAGCTGTAATGCCAGAAGCGGAAGAAGTAGATTTTGAATTGAAGGAGAGCGATGTAAAAATGGAGACGGCAAGAAGTGGTGGTGCGGGTGGACAGAATGTAAACAAAGTTGAGACCAAGGTTTTCTTAACGCATATTCCTACGGGTGTTGTAGTGGTTTGCCAAACAGAACGTTCGCAATTAGGTAACCGTGAAAAAGCGATGACGATGTTGCGTACAAAATTATACGAAGAGCAGGTAAGAAAACAGGAAGATGAGATTTCTCGTCAACGAAAAACATTGGTAAGTACGGGCGATCGAAGTGCAAAGATCAGAACTTATAACTGGCCACAGGGAAGGGTTACAGACCATCGTATAGGATTAACTTCTTACAATTTAGACGCTGTAATCAACGGGGAAATTGAAGACTTTATTGAAGCGCTGCAAATGGCAGAGAATGCGGAGAAGATGTTGAACCAATAAATCTAAATTCTAAAAGTAAATCTTAAAAAGTAAAAAGTTCATACAAAAGGCCCGGGATACCGGGCCTTTTGTATTACATAAAAGTAATAAGATTCTTATCTTTTTACTTTTAACACATTCCTTTTTAATTTTTCTTAACCGCTTCTTCCTCTGCTTTAATTTTTAGTTCCCATGCCCAGGCAGTGCGCATCATATCTTTTAAATCGTATTCAATTTTCCAACCTAGTTTATTTACAGCAGCATCGTTATTTGCATAGATGGCGATTACATCACCGGGGCGGCGTTCTGCAATTTCGTAATTGAGTGCTACTCCAGATTGTTCTTCGAAAGTTTTAATGGCTTCTAAAACAGTTACGCCTAATCCGGTACCCAAGTTAAACACATCGCAGTGCGATTCGTTTTTCCCTTGCTCTAAATATTGTATGGCTAATGTATGTGCGTGTGCGATATCACAAACGTGAATATAATCGCGTACACAAGATCCGTCGCGTGTTGGGTAGTCGTTACCAAATACTTTCATCTTTGGTAATTTACCTATTGCGGTTTGTGTAATGGCTGGTACTAAGTTTTGAGGACGACCAATTGGGAGTTCTCCAAGAATAGCAGAAGGATGTGCACCTACTGGATTAAAATAACGCAATAGAATTACATTGCATAAACCGTTCTTGGTAAATGCCTGTAACATTTCTTCCCCCATTTGTTTGGTGGACCCGTAGGGCGATTCTGCTTGTTTGATGGCCGACAATTCAGTAACGGGAATGGTATCTGGATTTCCGTAAACAGTACATGAAGAAGAGAATACAAAATTAGGGACACTGAATTCTTCTACGCATTTCAACAAATTAACAAGCGAGAAGATATTGTTTTCGAAGTATAATAAAGGTGCCCCTACTGATTCACCAACTGCTTTGTAAGCAGCAAAATGTATCACACCGGCTATATCTGTGTTCTCTTGAAATACGGCTTGTGTTTCGTCGAAATTTTTTAAATCAACTTTATAATTCTTGATTTTTTTACCTGTGATCTGCTCAATTCCTAGAATGGAAAAATTGGAAGAACGAGAGTTATCGTCGATGGAAATTACATCATAGCCATTGTTTAATAAGTCAACAATCGTATGTGATCCAATAAATCCGCAACCACCTGTAACCAATATTTTTTGCATAACTCAAAATTGTTATACAAATATAAATGGTACTATTCAATAAGTAAGCTCAACAGTTGAATTAGATGAAAAGTTTTAGCAGATAAAATACGGTTGCAGACATTAAAGCTGAAATTGGAATAGTGATGATCCAGGCCCATAAAAGATTAATGGTTACACCCCATCTAACTGCACTTAAACGCTTTGTAGCACCAACACCAATAATTGAACCCGTAATGGTATGGGTGGTTGAAACTGGAATTTTAAAGTGTTCAGTCAGGAATAAAGTAATGGCACCTGCTGTTTCTGCGGCAACACCTTCTAAAGGGGTTACTTTGGTAATTTTGGTACCCATGGTCTTTACAATTTTCCAGCCTCCACTCATGGTACCTAAACCGATACATAAGAAGCTGGTAAAGGGTACCCAACTATATTGGTTTGCAAACTGATTAAAGTCCATATGATTACCCTTTGTACCTTCATAATAGATCATCGCAGCACCAATAATTCCCATTACTTTTTGAGCATCATTACCACCATGACCAATACTGAAAGCAGCTGAAGAAACCAACTGCAAACGCTTAAACCAATTTTCTGCCTTATAGGGGTTCGATCGTTTACAGAGATGCACAATTCCGATCGTTATAAAAAAGGCGATGAACATTCCGATCAATGGAGCAAAGAATATGAATAAGAAAGTAGGAACAACTTTTGCGTAGTTAATTACATCTACACCAGCCAAACTCAATCCTTTTGCATTGGCAAGAGCAGCACCAATAAATCCACCCATTAAAGTATGTGATGAACTAGAAGGAATTCCAAACCACCAGGTAATCAAATTCCAAATTATAGCGGCAATGATACCAGCAAGTATTACTTGTAAGGTTACAAACTCTGGGTGCACCCATTTTGCCACTGTGTTACCAATACCAAATTCCTTAAAAATATATTTTGAAATAAAAAAAGCTGCAAAGTTGAAGAATGCCGCCCAAACTACTGCCTGAAAAGGTGTCAATACTTTGGTTGATACAATCGTGGCAATGCTGTTAGCCGCATCATGGAATCCATTGATGAAATCAAAAATGAATGCCAAAACTATAATTAGAATTAGTAAGGTTAGCATAGCTGCTGCGGTTTACGCGTATTTGATGATAATTGATTCGATTACGTTTGCAGCATCTTCACATTTATCTGTAGCAATTTCCATTACCTGATAAATCTCTCTTTTTTTAATTACTTCTTTGAAGTCGTTCTCTTGCTGAAACAAAATTTCAATACTCATATCAAACACATCGTCTGCCTGATTTTCGATACTATTTACTTTTACCATGGCTTCGGTCATAGCACGTAAATTTTTCATATCGCGCAGGCCAAATACGGCTTTCTCAATTTCAATAGTGCCTTGTAAAATAAGATCAGCCATTTTTTGAATGCCGGTATCGTTAGGGTTTACATTATAGAAATTAATTTTCTTAGAACAAGCATAAATATAATCAGCAATATCATCTAAAGCTGTTGCTAAATAGTGAATGTCTTCACGATCAAATGGAGTAATAAAATTTCTACCTAATTCGGTAAAAATACGATGGGTATTATCGTCATTCTTATGTTCTAAGTCTTCAATCTGTGCTAAGAAACCTACTCTTTTATCTGCATCTGGTTCACTAACCAATTCTTTTAGTTTGATACCCATTTCATGTACTTTTCTTGCTACGTCTTCGAAAAGCTCATAAAAAACAACATTTTTCGGCATAAAAAACTTTCCAATCGAATTGATACCCATGGTTTAAAATTTGATGCAAAATTAAGGTTATGATTCCGGTATAGTAATATAGTGATTTTGTTAACAATTATATAATATTTAATTTAAATATAATATTTAATTAGTTAACTATGAATGCTAATTAATAGAAGTCCGTTCATCTAATGTAAAGCCAATGGTAGTACCCACATCTAACTTACTTCTTACGTGCATGGTTTGTCCGTGTGCTTCAATGATATGTTTACAGATGGCTAGCCCCAATCCTGTACCGCCCACATCTCTGCTTCTGCCGCGATCGGTTCTATAAAACCGTTCAAAAATTCTCGGTAGATGATCTTCACCAATACCAATACCATCATCGCTGAATTCAATGAGAACCAAACGGCCGTCTGTTTTATAAATACTAGACACAATGCTGCCATCCTGTTTGCCGTATTTTGTAGCATTCTCCAGCAGATTATTGATTACCTGCCTAATTTTTTCTTTATCGGCATATACAGTTACTGGTGCTTCGCAACCTTTCTTAATGCTGGTTTTTATATTCTTTGCATTGGTTTTGATAGATAGTGTTTCGTAGATCTCTTTGATCAGCTCTTGAATAACAAAGAGTCCTTTATTAAGTGGTTGCTCCCCACTTTCTAAACGAGAGATTTCGTCGAGGTCTTCAGCCAAATTCACCATTCGGTCTACATTCTTTGCTGCATTTTCCAGGAATCTACGATTCACAGCTGGATTGTCGATTGCACCACTTAACAGTGTATCTACATAGCCCTGTATAGCAAAAATGGGTGTTTTAAATTCGTGTGAAAGGTTCTGCAAAAACTCTTTCCGGTAGGCTTCATTTGTTTTTAAAAGTTCAATTTCCGCTTTACGTTGCTCTGCCCATTTTTCTACGTCTTCCCTTACTTCATCAATACTTTTTTGAGGGAGTATATATTTATAGTATGTCTCTTCTCTTTTATTTGCCTTGGTTTGGTAAATGAATTTGTAGATCAATTTTATTTTACGGTAGATAAACCATTCTAATACAAACTGAATTAGTAAATAACTTCCTAAAAAAGTAATGGCCAATGCAACAATAGGAATGATCCAGTTTGGACGTACAAGCCAGAAACCTAAAGATATAGGGATAGATAGCACTAAGGCTGTAAAGGCAGATAATTGTTTTGGACTTACATTCTTTGGATTAAACATCAGATGATGGCTCTTCTTTTTTACAGGTAGCAACTACGAAGTTAATCAGCAAAATGAATTCAAGGCATTTCTAGATATCAAACTTATACCCAACACCTTTTACAGTTGTAATACAGTCGATTCCCATTTTTTGCCTGATTTTTCTTATGTGTACATCAATGGTGCGGTCGCCGACAATTACATCGTTACCCCAAACCTGAGAAAGAATTTCGTTTCTGAGAAATACCCTGCCTGGACGTGATGCCAATAAATAAATTAATTCAAATTCTTTTTTTGCTAAAACAACATCGTTGCCATCAACGGTAACCATGAATTTTACTGGATCGATATTGATATTACCTACAGAAAGTGTTTTGCTTTCAGTGGGTTGTGCGTGCATTCTTCTAAACAAAGCGTTTACGCGACTCACTAAAACTTTAGGGCTAATGGGTTTATTTACATAATCATCAGCCCCGGATTCTAATCCTTTAATCTGAGAAGCTTCATCACTGAGAGCCGTTAAGAAAATGATCAGGGTTTGTTGAAACATCGTTTGAGATCGTAAGATATTACAAACCTCAATGCCCGTTTTTTTAGGCATCATAATGTCTAGTATGATCAAATCTGGGTTGAGTTGTTTGGCTCTGTCTATTGCTTCATTGCCATCCTTTGCAGTATAAATTTCGTAACCCTCTTTTAGAAGGTTGTAACTAATAATCTCCAATATATCCGGTTCGTCGTCTGCAATCAAAATCCTTTTAGCTTTGCCTTCCATCTTAACAGTTAATTTACACAAATTTAATTTTAATGTTTGGCAATTAGGGCTTTTCTGTTTATTATGTTATTGTTAACTGTAATTGGCACTTCCTGTCTTTTTAACTCTAAATGATAGTATTTTTGAACCATTCCATTGCATGAAACAACTGTACATTTTCTTTTTAGCCTTCTTTTTAAGTGTTAGCCTGTTAGCCCAGTCCGATACTAGTATGCCCAGGATTCCAGCCATGCGGCAATTGCACCATGATTATATCATTGAATCCCTTAAAAAGATTGATTTATTTTATACCTCCTCTGACATTGTAGGAAAACAAAATAAATCGGATGTAGACAGCATAACACTTTCCATTCGGAGAGAAATTGAGAAAGATAGTTTGATGAGCCAAAATGATAAATTCAAATGGCTGCGTAGTAGCAATGATTTTTTAAATGCATTCATTGAGGCTTTTCAAACTAAACAAATCGCAATTGAAAAACTAAAGCCCTCCGTATTGGCATTTAGAAATGCCATACAATTAGCAATAACCGATCAGTCTGTTTATTCGGTTTTCGCCGAAAATGAATTGGTAATATGTAATTTATTAATAGATAATTTCGGACTGCAACAAAATGCAGGACTTAGCAGGGCAAAAGACCTGATTGTTTTTAAATACTGCGAACAACATCCTGAAAATATCCTTACGGCTTTGAATAAAAACCCGGATAATGAATTTGCAGACACGCTAATTATAAAAGCTGCTTTTGCTGACCCCGAAAAATTGTACAATTATGCAGCAGCACCTAATGCGTTGGGAAAAAAAATTCAAGCTAATGATCACCCTCTTGTAAAAATAATTGCACAACTCTCTGTTACGAAAACGGGTAGAATGTACTTTCCTTTTTTAGATAATTTATATCATGGCAACATCACATTAGATTCTATTACTCCATTGCTAACTGATAATAATTCAGAAAAATATTATCAGCTGTTGGTAGCTACCAGAATTGAATACACTAAACGCATGCAAATAGGCGATACCGCACTTTTAATAGATGTATTAACCGCCAAATTAAAGTTGAAAGCCATAGAATTATACATCAACGAAATCAATGGATTGCACGATGTAAAAGATCTTAAGATAAGGTTTAAAAAATTAGATTCATTAAGTGCCCAGGAGCTTTATTATTTAGCAGTTATGGGAGAACAAGAAATGTATACTTCTAGTTTTGTGAGCGGAATTTATCCCCGCATTTTTCAAAAAATGTTGCACCCCAATGCCGATAGTTTATTGCTTTCTTTGAACGACGATTATTTTAAAAAATTTATAAAAATTGCGGCCACATATAATACTTTAAACGACCTATTATTGAAAATGGATTCTGTATCCTCTGTTAAGCGGATGCAGCATTTTGTGGATGGTTTAGAACACAGTAATAATTTAGAAGAAGCAGTAGATGTGGCAGACTCTTATGCAAGTATTTATAAACCCAATTTAAGAACACTTATTCTGCAGGAAGTACAAAAAGAATTAAATAGAAATAACGTTTCAAAAAATAATAGGGGAATTAAAATTTATCAATTGATGCAGGACCTGTTTTTATCAATAGATACAGCGAACCATATCAATCTTGCCTTAAAGCTCGGCATTGCTCCAGTTTATGCGATGCCTTTAAAAAGATTGCAGGATAGTATGGGTAGAGTAGTGATGCAACTCTTTTTTTATGGCGATAAAGACGGGGCCAATATATTCAGTGCTTTTGTAGAAGGTTTTCAAAATGGGAAATGGAAAATACTTTTCAAGCCAGAATGGGTTGAAATTAGTTCCAGAAAAGGGGTGCCCATTTCCATCTTTGCCAATCGGCCACTGGATGCAGAAAAAGACCAGGACGACAAGGCACAAATAGACCTTAGTGATTATTTACGCGAACAAAACATTCAACCTTCCATTGTGATCCACCGAGGACATAGTTATTACCTAAAATCTACCATCGAAAAATTAGCATCTTCTGCCCAGCTGGTGATTTTAGGCGGTTGTGGTGGTTATCAGAATTTAAATGAAATCTTAGAAATTTGTCCGGATGCACATATAATTTCCACTAAACAAATAGGAACAGGCGTAATTAATAAAGGACTCATCAATGAAATCAGTGAAAGATTGCGGTTAGCGCAAGACCTTGACTGGCCTTCATTGTGGAACGATTTGTCGAAACTAATTACGAAGCCAAAATTAAAAGAAGCATTTGAAGACTATATACCACCCCATAAAAATCTAGGAGCCATTTTTATCATGGCATTCAATAAAATGGCACTTTAAAAATCGGCTATTCGTCTTCCCAGTCTTCGTCGGCTTCATCTTCATCGAATAATAATTCGTAAGCTAAAGCCTCTTCGTCAGACAATTCTTCAAGTATTTCGAAAATGGTATCGTCTTTTTTTCTCCAATAAGTAACTTCTTCTTCTGCATCGTGCAAAATCAAAAACAATGCAGCGCTGGTTTCTAACATAGGTTGCACCAATACCAATTCTTCCCCTTCATTTTCTGTGATGAGGTAGTATCTTCCGATGATTAGTTCTGAATAGGTTGACATATGATCAATTTTGCACAAGTTCGTGCTTAATTATCAGGCTAAGAAAACTATCTCGTGAATGAATCATTAATTATTGTAGAAATGGGTTGAATTCTTTTTCATGACCAATTTTGGTTGGCCGGCCATGTCCGGAATAAACAATGGTTTCATTGGGTAGGGTAAATAATTGTTTCCGAATACTAAGCAACAAGGCTTCCGAATCGCCCATGGGCAGATCGGTTCTCCCAATACTTTGAAAAAATAATACATCCCCCCCAATTACAAAACCCTGTTTGGCACAATAAAAACAGAGACTTCCGGGAGAATGCCCAGGTACTAAACGTAGTTCCAGCTCATCCTTACCCAGAAAAACAGTTTCGCCATGTTGTAAAAAATGTAATGAGCCGCTATAATTGGTAAATGGCATCCCCCATTTTTCGCCCGAAATGGGCGCCAGAGCCAACATTTTTTCTTCGTTCGGATGTATAAAAAGCTCTAAACCATATGTTTTGTGCACCCAATCGTTACCAAAAACATGGTCCAAATGACAATGTGTATTGAGCAACTGAATGGGCTCAAGGTTCGTATCTTTTATAAACTTTTTTAACGTTTCTTGTTCCACGTTCGAATAACAACCAGGATCTATTATAATAGCTTTGCGGTCGTCGTTATAAAGCACATAAGTGTTTTCCTGAATAGCGCTGAATGTGAAAACTTTAACATGTATCATAATCGTAATTTTATGGTGCTTTTAATGCTAAATGACTAATTTTAAAATACTAAAGTTCGGATATGCATTTCAATAGAATGAATAAGTGGTTTATTTTAATAGGCTTTCTTTTACCCCTATTTTCTTTGGCACAGGTGAACTCTGTGCAATTTGGAAAAAACAGGGTACAGCATAAAAAGTTCGCTTGGAAGTTTTATCAGTCACCCAATTTTAACACCTATACCTCTCAGGGCGGTGTTGAATTAGGCAAATTTGTGGCCCAAGTTGCGGAAGAAGAATTGCCTTCTATCGAAAATTTTACGGAATACTCCTTACAGCGTCGCGCAAATATCGTGGTATATAATAATTATAACGATTATAAAAGTAGCAATATCGGATTGGGAATGGATTGGCAAAACTCTGGCGGATTAACCAAACTCGTTAATAATAAGATCGTTGTTTATTACGACGGTAACCATGAACACTTAAAAAGAAGTATTCGTGAAGGGGTTGCAAAAGTGTTGACAGATAATTTACTTTTTGGAGATGATATCGGAGAATTTGCCAGTAACCAGGCTTTATTGGATTTACCAAAATGGTTAGTAGATGGATATGTGGCATATACTGCAGAGCCATGGAGTGTTGAGAAAGATGATGCTTTGAAGAGTGCCATGTTGGGTGGAAGTTATCATTCGTTTTATCAGTTTGCTTTTGATAAACCCGTTCTTGCAGGAAACGCCTTTTGGTATTATTTCGGAGAAAAATATCGAAAGGAAAACATTACTTACATGCTCTACCTGAGTCGTGTATATAAAAATATCAATAGCGCTGCATTAAGAATTTGCAAAATCAAATTCAAAGAAGTACTGGCAGAATTTATGCAGTATGAACAAGATAAATATATCAAAGACATACGTGGAAGAAGAAATGCACCGAAGGGGCAATTAAATATTACAGAAGATATTACCAAGAACGATTATTTCAGATTTCAGGCAAATCCAACTCCTAAGAGCAATACGTACGCAGTGGTTGAATTTAAAAAAGGAATTTATAGCGTTAAATATTATGAGAATTTTTATAACGCTAAAACGCTTCTGCAATTAGGAGTTCGCACCAATCAAGGTGATATCAATCCAAACTATCCTATCATGGCCTGGGATGGCAAGGGTAGTCGTTTACTAGTTGTTTACTGGCAGGATGGCAAGATTAAAATGTTTGTATATGATGCCATTGCGCATTATAAAAAATACAAACAAACCATTGAAGGCATAGACCAGATATTAGATGCGTCTTTTATGTTGGATGCAAATACCCTAGTGTTAAGTGCCGTTAAAAACGGTCACTCTGATATCTTCACCTATAAAATTGAAGAAAACAGATTGATGCAGGTAACCAATGATGTGTATGATGATGTAGACCCAAGTTTTGTAGCCTTTCCGAATCGTACGGGTATTATTTTCTCATCCAATCGTCCTAACCCTGATGCAGCAAGTGCCGATACGGTTTTACCAGGCCGACATCCCTTCAACGTGTATTTAATTGATGGTATGGGGGGATCTAGTCAGTTTTCGCAACTTACCAATCAAACATTTGGTAACGCGCGTTCACCGATGCAATACAATGGCACACATTTTACTTTTGTGTCTGATCAGAATGGTATTAAAAACAGGTGGGCTGGATTTTTTGCTACCGCCAGAAATGGGGTAGATACTTTATATTATATAGGAGATCAGGTTTTGCATAATCCATCCAACAGTGAATTTGACAGCACGCTTGTTGCCTGGCGTAAGAATGAACCAGATAGTGTGAGTTATTTTCAAGTTTACAGAGATTCAACGTATACATTTCCAATTACAAACTATCAGAGTTCTTTATTAGAATCCAGGATTGCTGGGAATAACGGGCAAGTAAGTGAAGTGCGTCAGGAAGGAGATTTTAAATTCCTCTATAAATTAAAAGTTGATTCCATAGCACTTAAAAGGAGAAATGTAAATCCTAAGCCTACTGATTATATGAAGAAAACGGTGGATGCCAAGAGGGCAGCAGAGGGTAAAGCCATTTTCTATAATAATAAACAGGTAACTGCTCCAGCAAAAAAAGCGGATAGCGATATATTTCAATCAGAGTTTGCGGATGAAAAACAAGATACACTTGCTACACAAAGTTTAATCAAGAATGCCCAGAGAGCATCCACATTGAGCAAATCGAAACTCTTCGATTATCGAATGAAGTATAGTAGCGATTATGTATTAGCGGGATTTACCAATAATGTATTGATTAACAGATATCAACCTTATGCAGGTGGTGCGGGCCCAATTCAATTGAATAATGGGAATGATCTGAACTTAACATTCCGTGTAGGTACTAGTGATTTGTTTGAAGACATCAAGTTTGTAGGTGGATTTAGATTTGGAACCAATTTGAAAGACAAAGATGTGTTCATGAGTTTCCAGAATTATCGGAAACGTTTGGATTGGGGCTTTACTTATTATAGAAGTAACGTTACTAATTTCTATGCTAGTAATTATAATAACGAACTGTTCACAAATTTATTCCAAGCAAATGTGTCTTATCCTTTAAATGAAGTGAAAAGTCTTCGTGCAACAATTGCTTTGAGAACTGATCGAGGAGTATTGAAGTCTTACGATAATTATTCGGGCTATCCCGATCCTGCTGCATTAGGGGTAAAAGATACCGTATCAAAATATGCACTAACTAGATTCGAATATGTGCATGATAATAGCATCAATCCCACTCAGAATATTTGGAACGGCCTTCGTTTTAAAATATACATGGATGTAAATATGCCGATCTATAATGCAGGAGCCGGAGCGGGTAAATTTACTTTCAATTTTGGAGTAGATGCTCGCAGATACATTAAAATATACCGCAACTTTATTTGGGCAGGACGTGCCGCTGCAGATTTTTCTTGGGGCAATCAAAAGCTAATTTATTACCTAGGTGGGGTAGATGGTTGGGTTGGACCTAAGTTCAATAATAATCCACCAGCATCCGATCAAACCTATGCATTTCAATCACTCGCAGTTAATATGCGTGGCTATAATCAAAACATAGCCAACGGAAATAATGCTTTTGTGTTGAATAGTGAATTTAGGTTGCCATTGTTTGCTACACTTATTAATAGACCCATCAATAATGCCTTTCTGCGTAATTTCCAATTGATACAATTCATCGATCTGGGATCGGCATGGAATGGCAAATACAACGGTATTACCAGACCTGGGCAGTACATTCAACAACTAGATGCTACCGGATATCCGGTGAGCAATGTGGCTGTGAGGATAGATGCGGGCGGTCTAGGGCCATTTGCAGGAGGTTACGGTTTTGGTGTACGTAGTACTTTACTCGGATACTTCATGAAACTTGATGCGGCCTGGCCAATGAAAGGTGTTTTTGTAGGAAAACCGGTATGGTATTTTGCACTTGGATTTGATTTCTAAGGAGTATTAACTTTATTATAAGCCCAAAAAATTGATACATCAACTATCTTTGGGTCAATGGTCTCGTATATAAAATCCGGGTTTTTACTCTTAACTCTTATCCTGTGTTCGATAATCTTACCGGCACAAAATAAAAGGTTGTCTGGTGTTGTTAAAGACAAACAAAGCGACGAGCCAATACCTTTTGCTTCTGTTGTTTTTAAATTATCAAAGAAAGGCGTCTTAACAGATTCGGCAGGAAGATTTTCGGTTGATTTTGAAGGTGTTAAAAATACAGATTCTATCACCGTTCAGAGTGTGGGATATAAAGTTTTAATCCTACCTGTTTCCTCTTTTAAAGATTCTAACTCGGTAACCACTTTTAAAATTGAGGTATTGCCACCTACTGGCGAAGCTATTGTAAAAAGTAAATACAACAGGGCTCTTTGGTTCTGGAAAAAAATCATGGCCAATAAGGATAAAAATAATCGTACCCGTTGGGATAATTATTCTTACGAGATCTATAATAAAATAGAAATGGATCTGAATAATGTGAAGAAAGAAAAACTGCAGAAAAACTTAATTACAAAACCACTGAGTTTTGTGTTGAGTTATGTAGACAGCTCCGAAGAACATGTGGCTTTTCTGCCGGTGTATTTGTCGGAAACTTTGTCCGACTATTATTATCAAAAAGCCCCTGAACGAATTCATGAAGTAATTAAAGCTACTCGCACCAATGGAGTTGAGAACGAAAGTTTAATTAAAGAATTGGGAGGCATGTACCAAAATGTAAACGTGTACAACAACTTCATTCCGGTATTTAATAAAGATTTTATTAGTCCCTTTAATAGCAATGGCGATAACTACTATAAATTCAAATTGGCCGATACTGCTTATTTAAGAGGTAAACGTCTGGTACATTTTAGGTTCTCTGCTAAACGCAAGGGAGAGAATACTTTTGAAGGAGATTGCTGGGTAAATGATACGAGTTTTGCCTTACAAAAAGTAACACTTCGACCATCGCCAGATGCGAATATTAATTTTATTGAAGGATTATCCATTATACAAGAATATCGGTTAATAAATGATTCTGTTTGGTTCTTATATAAAGATCGATTCGTGGCAGATATTGCTCCCATTGGAAATGGAAAATTGGGTATTAAGGGAAGAAAGACAGCTACTTATGAGCATATTAAATTAAATGATACCACTACTCTGAATGATATTGCCAAAACCAAAAAGATTCAACAGGTAGATCTAGTGCCTGACACCCAGAATTTACCAGATTCTTTCTGGCAAAAAAATCGCCATGAACAATTAGATAAAAATGAAAGAGCAGTGTATGCTGTTTTAGATACGCTAAATAAAAATAAGACTTATTTATTTTATAAAAATACCGCTGAAGCTTTTATGAAGGGCACTTTCGATTTGGGAAACCTTCGATTTGGCCCTTGGTATTATTGGGTTAGTGGTAATTATTGGGAAGGAGCCAGATTTAGATTTGATGTATCTACCAACCGTGGATTTAATAAAAAATTATTCCTAACAGGTTACGCGGCTTATGGAACTAAAGATGGCGTGTTTAAGGGCGGTGGGGAAGCCAAATATTTATTTAATAAAGACTATTGGACCTTCTTAAGTTTTAGATATAAAAACGATTTAGATAATGGACAGGTTAATTACGATCAGTTAGGTACCGATAACCTTTTTGCTACTTTATTTAGAAGGCCAGGAATACCTTTTAAGTTTCAACAATTGGAAAAGAAAGAATTAGAATTTTATAAAGAATCACCAAAAGGTTTTGGTGTTGGATTAACCTTAGTAAGTAAAAAATATGATGCATTATTAAACCTTCCTGGTAAAGAATGGTATACGCAAAAAGGGGTTGATCCTTTTAATACATTTGAATCTGTGTTACATTTTAGGTGGGCACATTTAGAACGTAGTTTAATTACCAATTTCCATCGTTTAAGCTTGGGTAGTTTGTATCCCATTGTTGATTTAAAATATACCAAAGGCTGGACGAAAGTGTTAAACAGTAATTACGATTATCATAAAATCGACTTCTCCGTTTCTCACTTATTTAAAATTTCACCATATGGGGAAGTACATTATAATTTCTTTGCCGGAAAAGTATTTGGAACACTGCCTTATCAAATGTTAGATATTTTGCCAGGTAATGAAGTGTATTATTATAGTCAGTTTAGTTTTAACCTCATGCAACGTTTTGAATACCTAGCCGACCAGTATGCAGGGTTTAATGTAGAACACAATTTTGGTCCTGGAATTTTTAAATATATTCCGATAACCAGAAAAATGAAATTCCGTCAGTTCTGGAGTGCCAAGGGTATCGTGGGAAGTTTAACTGATGCGAATAAGCAAATGAATTTTGTGGGCAATTATCCTTATCGATCACTCGATAACAAACCATATATCGAGTTAGGAACTGGGGTAGATAATATCTTTAAATTCTTCAGGGTAGATTTTGTTTGGCGTGTGGCTTCGCCTTCTCCTATTAATGGAGATTTAAGAGATAAGTTTGGCATGTTTGCCAGCTTCCGTTTCCAGTTCTAATTGTGAGCTGCTAAATAAGTACAAATATTTTTTACAATGGCAGGGCCTTCATAAATAAAGCCTGTCCATACCTGTATCAAAGAAGCACCTGCTGCTAATTTTTCCTGAGCATCTGCTCCAGTGAAAATACCCCCACTTGCAATGATCGGAATTTTACCATCCGTATTTTTATAGAGATAGTTTACAACTTCTGTAGCCCTTGCGGTTACAGGCTTTCCACTCAATCCACCCGCACCCATGGCTATTACATTGGCAGAAGGGGTAATTAGGTTGGAGCGACTAATCGTTGTATTAGTTGCCACCAATCCACTCAGTTTTGTATCGAAAGAAAGCGAAACGATATCGGCCAATTGCTCCTCTGTTAAATCTGGTGCAATTTTTAAAAGAAGTGGTTTAGGGTTTGCCATGCCTTGATTAATATTTTGCAGGTTGGCCAAAATTTTTGTGAGAGAATCTTTCTCTTGTAATTCCCGAAGTCCCGGTGTATTGGGCGAACTAACATTTACCACAAAATAATCTACGGTATCAAATAATTCGCGGAAGCATATTTCGTAATCTCTCCAGGCTTCTTCATTAGGAGTAACTTTATTTTTACCAATATTTCCACCCACAATCATTTTGCCACCCAATTTTTCAGTTTTACTTTTATTCCATTCAATGAGACGTTGTTTAGCTTGTTGAACACCTAAATTATTAAACCCCATTCTATTAATCAACCCCTTGTCTTTCGGTAACCGAAATAAACGTGGCTGCTCATTTCCATCTTGTGGTTTAGGGGTTACTGTTCCAATTTCTACGAAGCCAAAACCAAGGCAAGCCAATTCTTTTAAGTAACTGGCGTTTTTATCGAAACCAGCTCCTAAACCAACGGGATTGGTAAAATGTAATCCAAATACATCGTTCTCCAGGCTTGGATTCGATACTGTAAATTGATTCTGAAGTATTTGACAACCAAGGGAAGTAGAACAAATCTGGTGTAGTGAATTCATTGAAAAATGATGCACTTCCTCCGGCGGAAAATTAAAAAGTAGGTTGCGAAGAATTGGATAAATCATGCTACAAAGATAAAGCAGGGCAGCAGGTAAAAAATAATAGTTGCATAAACAACTTTTAATTCATTTTCACTACATTTGAAGAGATTAAAAGAAAAACGCATGCAGGAAGCATATATCGTTGCCGGATACCGTACCGCAGTTACAAAGAGTAAGAAAGGCGGTTTTCGATTTTTTCGCCCTGATGATTTAGCGGTAGAAGTAATCAAGGGCTTGGTTGCCGATATTCCACAACTGGATACCAGTAGGGTAGATGATGTAATTGTAGGAAATGCAGTGCCTGAAGCAGAGCAGGGATTACAATTTGGCAGGATCATTTCAGCAAGGGCCTTGGGAATTGGTGTTGCCGGTTTTACCATTAATAGATATTGTGCAAGCGGACTAGAAGCCATTGCACTTGCCACTGCTAAGATTCGCACTGGGATGGCCGATTGTGTTATTGCTGGTGGTGTAGAAAGCATGAGCTTGGTACCTACTGCAGGTTGGAAAACAGTTCCTTCATATACCATTGCCAAAACCGATCCGGATTATTATTTGAGTATGGGTTTAACTGCAGAAGCGGTTGCCAATGAATTTAATATTAGCAGAGAAGACCAGGATTTATTTGCTGTAGGCTCGCATGTGAAAGCGGCAAGAGCTATAAAAGAAGGATATTTTAAATCTGGCATTATCCCTATAACAGTGGAAGAGACTTATGTAAATGAAAAGGGTAAGAAAGCCGTTCGATCTTATGTAGTTGATACTGATGATGGAGTTCGTGAAGGAACAGCGGCAGATGTGTTAGCTAAATTAAAACCAGCATTTGCTATTGGTGGTTCTGTTACTGCTGGTAACTCTTCGCAAACCAGTGATGGGGCTTCTTTTGTTTTGGTGATGGGCGAAAAAATGATGCTGGAATTAGGATTGAAACCTATTGGAAGATTAGTGAATTGTGCTTCTGCTGGAGTAGAACCCAGACTCATGGGCATTGGCCCAGTGGCTGCAGTTCCAAAAGTATTGAAGCAAGCTAATATGAGTTTGAATGATATTGACCTGATTGAATTGAATGAGGCATTTGCTTCTCAATCACTTGCGGTGATTCGCAAATTAGCATTGAATCAGGATATCGTTAATATAAACGGTGGTGCCATTGCTTTAGGCCATCCTTTGGGATGCACCGGATCAAAACTTACCGTTCAGATTTTAAATGACATGAAGCGCTTGAATAAAAAATATGGATTGGTAACAGCTTGTGTAGGGGGCGGACAAGGAATAGCAGGCATCATTGAGAACCTATAACTTACAAGATTCACAGATAGCCTCCACAATTTATTTTGCGGAGGCTTTTTTGTGATATAAATCATTGTTTTAAAATAGAATTAAGAGTAACTTCATAGTACAAAAAACAGCCATGAAAACGATACTAGTTCCCACCGATTTTTCTGATACAGCCCGGAATGCTGCAAAGTATGCATTAGCCCTGGGTAACCAGATTAAAGCAACCAGAATTGTATTATACAATGCATTTCAGGCGCCAATTAGCGTTGATCCTATGGTGCCAACCGTTCAGTTGTTGGATATGGATTTGATGAAAAAAAGCAGTGAAGAAGGATTGGCACAGTTCAAAGCTGATTTAAAATCAGACCCATTTGGAAGCATTGAAATGGATACTTTTAGTGAGTACAATGTTCTTACAGGTGGTATTAACGATTTAGCAAAAGCTGTGGCTGCAGATTTTATTGTGATGGGCATTACTGGCGGCGGCGCAGTTACTGAAACATTGATTGGTAGCAATGCAGTAAGTGTTTCTTTACATTCTACTTTTCCGGTAATTATTGTACCTCCTGGAGCTACTTTCCAAAAAATAAATCATGTATTGTTGGCTTGCGACTTTAAGCAAGTTTTAGAAACGACTCCTGTTCGTCCGCTGAAATTACTGTTAGAAAATACTGGAGCAGCATTACACATTTTACATGTAAATACCAGTAATGAAAAAGCAATCGATGTTTCTTTCGAAAGCATGGTATTAGATAGTTTATTAAAATCAAATAACCCACAATATCATTTTGTAGAAAACGAATCCTTCACTGATGGTATTAATCAGTTTGCGGATAGTAATAATATCGATATGATTATTACCATGCCTAAAAAGCATGGATTCTTCGATAGCATTTTCAAGAAAAGCCATACCAAGCGATTAGCATTTCATAGCCATCTTCCTTTAATGGTGATGCATGACTAAGAAGAAGATATAAGATAAAAGTGAAGAGAGGATAGTAAGATGATAAGATAATATATTCGGTTTTAAACTTTTCACTAAAAACATCAAAAAAAGAAAATCATCTAGGATAAGTATTTCCCCACAATCGGAACCCTTCGTCCTACCCCAAAAGCTTTTGGAGAAATACGGATGATGGGGCAGAACTGATTGCGTTTGTATTCGTTGTTGTTTACCATTTTTAATATACGGTCAACCAGTGCTTCGCCATAGCCCAAAGCCTTGATCTCTGCTGGTCCCTGCCGTTTTTCAATGTATTGGTATAAGATCTGATCGAGCACCAAATAATCTGGTAAGCTGTCGCTATCTTTTTGATTGGGCCTCAGCTCAGCACTGGGTGCTTTTTCTATGATATTGATTGGAATGATTTCTTTGTCTTTATTTATATATTTTGCCAGTTCATACACTTGCAATTTATAGCAATCACCTAATACTCCTAGTCCACCCGCCATATCCCCATACAGTGTTCCATAGCCTGTAGCAAGTTCACTTTTGTTAGAAGTGTTGAGTAAAATATATCCGAATTTATTAGAAATGGCCATCAACAAATTTCCCCTACTCCTGCTTTGTATATTTTCTTCTGCCAGAGAAAAAGGTAGTCCATTAAAAATGGGATCCAGGGTTTTTAAAAAACTTTCATAAACATCATTGATGCGTACAATATCATATGGGTTACCAAGATTGGTACTCAAGGCCATCGCATCATTAACAGAATGTTCGGTTGAATATGGAGAAGGCATTAAAATAGCTCGCACATTTTCTTTCCCCAATGCATCACATGCCAAGGCTAATACTACTGCAGAATCAATTCCCCCAGAAGATCCAAGTATAGCTTTACTGAATCCCATTTTTGAAAAATAATCTTTGATACCCAATATCAAGGCATCGTACACTTGTGCAATATTTAGCGCTGGTTCTAATGTGGCAGGATTTAATTCTTTATCTGGAACACGACTCGCAGGTTCCACAATACTGCTTGCAATAGTACCATCATCATTTAAAATAACGGATTCCAATGCTTCTTCAAACATGGGTAATGATTTGCAAAGGTTGGCGTCTTTATCAAAGATGAAAGAAGCTCCGTCGAAAACAATTTCGGTTTGACTACCCACTGCATTGCAATAGAACATGGGGATCTTGTACTTTAAAACATTTGCTTTGATCACCGACTTACGGTCCTCATCGTGTGTATAATCGAAAGGTGATGCGCTAAGATTTAACATCAAGTCTGGCTGCTGTTCCATTAAATGATCCATGGGACAAATACGGTACAAAGGATTATCGCCCAGGTTCCAGATATCTTCACAAATAGTAATTGCTAATTTTTTTCCTTTAAACTTCACCACATTCCATTCGTAAGCAGGCTCAAAATATCGGTATTCGTCAAATACATCGTACGTGGGTAATAAGGTTTTGTGGATCTCGGCCTTTATTTCGTTTTCGTATAAAAAAAAGGCAGCATTAAATAATCCCTTGCCCTTCTGGTATACATTTTTTGCTGGTGATCCAATGATTACGCCGATTGTATCAGCGTGAGCTTTAATTTGTTCAATCGAATCTTCACATTTACTGATAAAGTCGTTGAACTCTACAAAGTCCCTAGCCGGATAACCACACACACTCATTTCGCTGAAAAGAATCAGGTCGCCCCCTGCAGATTTAGCTGCTTCAATGGCTTGAATGATCTTTTGGGTATTGTATTCAAAATTACCAATATGGTAATTCTGTTGAGCTAAGAAAATCTTCATAGCACGAATTTCAGGATTAATTACGAATGAATAGGCCATAAATTTTAAGAAAACGGATGGAAGGGCTTTATACAGGCTGTTATTAAAAGTATTAATTTGCCGCCCATGAAGAATTTCTTGCTGATTTGTGTATTGTTTTCTCTGTTCTCCTGTAAACAATCTCCGAAGCAACCGGATCTGTTGCAAGTGAAACTGGATGTGCAAGTGATGCATTTTGAAAAAGCTTTTTTTGCGATGGATACCAATCACCTTGATAAAAGCTTGAATGCATTAAATGATTCCTTCCCTGGATTTTCGAAGGATTTCCTTTTTAATATTTTAGGAACTACGATAGATAGCGCCAAGAAGGATAGCAAATCTTTTATCAGTAGCTATAGATCCATGAACGATTCGGCACAACTCATCTTCAAAGATTTTGATCCCATCAGTAAGGAAGTGGTTCAAGGATTGAAAGCTGTGAAATATTATTACCCAAAATATCCTGTTCCAACTAAGTTGGTAACCTTCATCGGACCTATTAATAGTTATGCAAACATCATTACAACAGATGCTATTGCTATTGGATTGCAAATGTATATGGGCATAAATTATTCACTTTATCAAACTGAAATGGGATTAGAATTATATCCATACTATATCTCCAGAAGGTTTGATAAAAGCTATATTCCAGTGAATTGTATTAAAACGATCATCGATGATATGTATCCCAATAAGGCTTTGGGTAAACCACTGGTAGAGCAAATGATTGAAGCAGGTAAACGACAGTATTTACTGGATTTATTTTTGCCGAATTCGGCAGATAGTATTAAAACGGGTTATACACAGGCACAACTGGAAGGATGTATCATTAGTGAAGCAGATATCTGGAGTTTTTTTGTACAAAACAATTTCCTGTATGAATCAAACCCTGATCAAACAAAAGATTATATGAATGATGGCCCCAATACTCCCGCATTAGGAAGCGCTTCGCCAGGAATGATTGGTCAGTTTGTGGGAACCAGAATTGTTCAAAAATGGTTGGAGAAAAAAGGGGCCATTGCGCCAGATGTTTTAATGTTAACTCCCGCCAGACAAATATTTGAGGAGTCGCACTATAAACCTAAATAAGGATTAATTATTCTTGAAAGGAACGATCATGTCGAAAGAAGGGATCTTTACGTAGAACCTTGCTTTGTTGTTTTGGTTCTCCATTAAATAAGTGCCGTGCATTTTACCCATTTCGGTTTTTAAATTACAGCCACTCACATATTGATAATTTTCGTTCGGTTGTAAAATAGGCTGAATACCTATTACGCCCTCACCTTCTACTTCTTTGTGTTCTCCATTACTATCGAATATAAACCAATGCCGGCGTAGTAATTTGATGCTGAAAGCATTGTGATTTTCGATGGTTACCCGATATGCAAACATAAACTCCTGATTCAGCGGTTTGCTGTAATCTGACTGGTAAAATATTTCAACGCTGACTTCAACGCCTTCAGAAATTTTGGATACCATGGAATGATTGCTTTAAGTAAATGTAAGAAAAGGGAACTAAGATTTAAAACAGAAAAAACAGAAAAGAGTTCTTTTCAAAGAAAATTCATCAGAATTAATCTTGGTTTAACGAATAAATGAGGCACACAAGTGTTAATTTCGCCAACAAATCAATCTTATGACAAAAATTGCTGTAGCAAAGGGTGATGGTATAGGCCCGGAAATAATGGATGCTGTATTGGGTATTTTTGATGCAGCCAAAGTTGAACTGGAGTATGAAGTAGTAGATATGGGAAAGTGGGTGTTCGACAAAGGCTACAGTAATGGGATGACGCCCGAGGCGCAAGAGTCTATCGAATCACTTGGAATTTTATTCAAGGGTCCGATGGAAACCCCGAAGGGAAAAGGCGTGAAAAGTGTAAACGTAACAGCGCGTAAAACATGGAACACGTATGCTAATAAGCGAACATTTCAAACACTGCATGGCGTAGATACTGTTTTTAGTAAAGCAGGTATTCCAATTGATATTACCATAGTTCGTGAAAATATTGAAGATACTTATGGTGGCATTGAACATATGCTTACACATGATGTAGCGTTAGGTCGCCGTTTTATTACTCGTCCGGGAAGCATGCAGGTAATTAAGTATGCTTTTGAAATGGCCAAGAAAAAAGGGTCAAGACGTATTACATGTGGCCACAAGGCAAATATCATGAAGATCACAGATGGCTTGTTTTTGGAAGTATTTTATGAAGTAGCCAAAGATTATCCTGAATTAAAAGCAGATGATGTAATTGTAGATGATTTGTGTATGAAATTGGTATCTCGCCCAGATCTTTTTGATGTGGTTGTGCTAACCAATTTGCAGGGTGATATTGTAAGTGATCTATGTGCAGGATTGGTTGGTGGATTGGGCTTTGCGCCTTCAGCAAATGTGGGTGATCATATATCTATTTTTGAAGCGGTTCACGGAACAGCCCCAGATATTGCGGGTAAAAATATTGCAAACCCAACCTCTTTATTATTAAGTGGTATTGGTATGCTGCAGCATCTTGGCATGACGGAAACTTCTGCAATGATTGAGAATGCATTGTTATTTACATTGGAAAGCGGGGTGCATACAGGTGATTTTGGAGATAAATCAATTCCATCTTTAAACACCACAGAGTTTTCGAATGCCATCATTCAAAATTTTGGTAAAGAACCTTTACATCATCCCAAGCCATTTATCGCAAACCACTATGTAACACCAACGCATTTTAAATTGGATAAAAATCCAATGATTGAAAGTTTGGAAATGCAGCAGGAAGAAATTGTAGGGGTAGATATTATTATAGAAAGTAATGAGCAACCAAATGATGTGGCAGCCCTTGCGTTAAAACATACTTTGGATCTGTTTAAATTGGTAACCATTAGCAATCGTGGAACGCAGGTTTGGCCAAAGGGATCTGTATTTACAAACCTGGTAAACTCTTACTTCTGTCGTTTCGAAAGTATTGGGGATGTGCCTGTTACGCAAACAGATATATTGGAGTTGTATAAACGTATGACAAAAGACTTTAAAGTAAGTTCCATTGAGCTGTTGAATATGTGGGGCGGAAAAAAAGCGTACACCTTGGCACAAGGACAATAGATTAACAATTTTACCTTAATTTCACGGCTCATTTAAAAGAGCAATCGAACTATGGCTGAAGCGATATTAATGCCCCGTCTGAGTGATACAATGACAGAGGGCGTCATTGCTGCCTGGCACAAACAGGTAGGTGATTCTGTAAAAAAAGGCGATTTATTAGCTGAAATAGAAACAGACAAAGCTACTATGGAGCTAGAAAGCTACCAGGAAGGTGTTTTGTTGCATATTGGTACTGCCGCTGGTGGTAAATTACAAGTGAACGATTTATTGGCTATTCTTGGAAAAGCAGGTGAAGATGTGAGTGCCTTAATTGCACAACATAGTGGCGGTGCACCAGCTCCGGTTGCTGTGGTTTCTGCGGAAGTAGCAACCCCTGTGGTAACGGCTACTGTAAGTGCAGGTTTGGATATTAGTACTCTGGAAGAAGTCGTATTAATGCCAAGACTAAGTGATACAATGACAGAAGGTGTGATTGCTGGATGGCAAAAACAAGTAGGTGATTCCGTAAAAAAAGGAGATGTGTTAGCAGATATCGAAACTGATAAAGCTACCATGGAATTAGAAAGTTATAAAGACGGTGTGTTGTTGTATCAGGGTGCAAAAGCAGGTGAGAAAATTTTAGTGAACGACTTACTTTGCATCATCGGAAAACCAGGTCAGAATATTACTGATATAGTGTCTGCTTCAAAAAATATGGGTACTGCCGTACCAGCAGCAGCTCCAGCTGAAGCCCCAGCGTCAAATACTACAATTCCAACAAGTGCTCCAGTTACAAGTGCACCTGTAGTAGAAACAGTTGTTAATGAAGGAAGAATTTTTGCTTCTCCATTGGCTAAGAAAATTGCTACTGAAAAAGGAATTGATTTACGTTTTGTAAAAGGTAGCGGCGATAATGGCCGAATTACAAAATCGGATATAGATGGTTATACACCTGCAACTGCAGCAACTCCAGTAGTTTCTGCTCCTGCAAAAGCTGCCTCTGCACCTGTTGTGAGTGTGCCAGCTGGTGAACTAAGCTTTGTAGATACACCAGTTTCTCAAATGCGAAAAGTAATTGCTCGTAGATTAAGTGAAAGCTTATTTACAGCACCGCATTTTTATCTTACTATGAGTATCGATATGGATGCAGCAGTTGCTGCTCGTACAAAGATCAATGAATTAGCAAAAACTAAGATCAGCTTTAACGATATGGTGTTGAAAGCAACTGCATTATCACTTAAGCAACATCCTAAAGTAAATAGCAGCTGGTTAGGCGATTCCATCCGTACCAACTACCACGTGAACATTGGTGTTGCTGTGGCAGTGGAAGAAGGATTATTGGTACCAGTAGTTCGTTTTGCAGATGGAAAATCATTGAGTCAGATTGGTGCCGAAGTAAAAGACTTTGCACAAAAAGCAAAAGACAAAAAACTGCAACCCTCAGATTGGGAAGGAAGCACATTTACGATATCTAATTTAGGAATGTTTGGCATTGAAGAATTTACTGCCATCATCAATCCTCCGGATGCTTGTATTTTAGCAGTTGGAGGTATCTCACAGGTTCCGGTTGTTAAAAACGGACAAGTAGTACCCGGTAATGTAATGAAACTAACCCTTAGCTGCGATCATAGAGTTGTAGACGGAGCAACAGGGGCTGCATTCTTACAAACACTGAAAAGCATGTTGGAAGAGCCACTTCGTATGCTGGTTTAAAATTAAAAACGAAAGAGTAAAAAGAAGAGCGCATTCATTTTGGATGCGCTCTTCTTTTTTATTGAAAGTAATTGTACTTGCTAATATCCCCTACACGCATGCGATGGAGGGGAAATCTTTACTTTTTAATTTTCTTCACATCCAATCGGGGCTCCTGGTGCAATTGTTTTTGCAATCGGAACAATGATGTCTTTGGGTTTATTGATTCTTTCTATTGCGTAAGTATAGTGTGCTTTTAAAGATGAATTTGTTTTAGCTTTTTCTGATGCAAAATGTTTGAGTGTTTGTAAACGATCAAAGCAAATAGATTTTACTTGAAAATTGGCGTTGTCGTTCATGCTCAAAGAAATAAGCCAGCTTAGAACCATTTGTTGTGTTTGTAAAGACACTGTTTCTTTTAAACCCTTTTCAGGAGCGGATTTCCAGGTTTTTTGAATGATGGCATCGAGCACATCATCCCAGCCCGGTGTGCCGGCTTCTGCTTTTAATTGCACCAAACGATTAGCTCTTTCTGTATTAAATAAGAAACCCAATTCATAATTGGTTAATGCTTCTGCAGCAGATAAAGGATCGAAACTCATACCTGTTCTTTTTTCAAATAGTTCTCCAATACCATAATACATCGGTGGACGGGGAGGAATCATTTGAATGATTTTTTCTGAAAGAGTAAGGTTTTCTGGATTCAAACAATCGAGTGCTGCATTCAAGGCTTTTGTTTGCACTTCTTTTGATAAGATAGTTGGTTTTACTTGTGAATCTCCTTTCACTCCATAGCTATAATTCATTCCCCCGATTAGTTTGCAGGTGGCTTCTAATTGATAGCGATGATAATTATACACAGGCACTAATACATCTTCTAATTTTGCATTAGGCGTATTTGGGGCAATGGCATCTTCAGAGAAATGTTCGAGTGCTACTCTTCGAACAGATAATACCTGCTTCAAAGCATCTGCTGCATCCGTTCCATTATCCCAGAGGTGGGCATAAGGATGCAATCCACTAGCAGCGCGGGCATCAGCATCTGCAATAAATAGCAAACCCATTTTAGTATTTTCTGCTAATAAACTTTGTAAAGCTGCGGGTTCATTAGTGCCGGGTGCAAAATCGGTATATCCATATTGAATGGCACGTTTATCCCACGCACCAATTTCGTTTGTATATACTTCTGAGAAATCAATTTGTCCTTTACTATTCAATACCACGTTTGGGTGCGGGTAATCCATTACAGAAGCACGATTATTTACACTTGATGCATAATTATGCTGAAGCCCCAAGGTATGCCCTACTTCGTGTGCCGCCAATTGACGCAAACGCTGTAATGCAGCTAGTTTCATGGTTTCAGGTACGGGTTTGCCGGTTTCAAAGGGCGAAAGAAGTCCAGTAAAAATTAAATAGTCTTGTCTGATGCGTAGAGATCCCAGTGTTACCTGCCCTTTTATAATCTCACCAGTTCTTGGATCGGTTATCGACGCACCATAACTCCAACCACGCGTTGATCTGTGTACCCAGTTGATGAGGTTGTATCGAATATCCATAGGATCTGCAGAATCAGGTAAGACCTTTACAATAAATGCATCTTTAAAGCCTGCAGCTTCATATGCTTGATTCCACCATTTAGCACCATCTAACAAGGCAGATCGGATGGGTTCTGGAGTGCCATTGTCTACATAATATATAATGGGCTTTACAGGCTCGCTCATGGCGGCATTAGGATCCTTTTTCTGTAAACGATGGCGCGAAATATACATTTGTTCTATAGGCTCTGTAAAAGGGCTACTATAGTCGAAATAAGAAATGCCAAAATAGCCGCTCCTGATATCGTATTTCCTAGGGTGGTATTGATTATCGGGTAATTGCACAAAAGAATGATGCATGCGTAAACTTATTGCTTCAGTAGATGGAGTTACTGTATTTACAAACTTTCCTGCATCACTTCCCCCAGTAAAACTAATGGTAGCTTCAAATTCGCTATTGAGTGGGAAGTTTTTGGTACCTGCAATATACATGGCAGATCTAGCTTCGTTAAAAATATAAGTACCCTGCTTCATCATGCGAATCCTATCTGCTACGCCTTGTGCATCTCGTAGAAAAAAATTGGTAGCGTCAACCAATACTTGGCCAGCTTCTTCTTCTTCCACTACAAAATTTCCGATAATGGATTGTGCAAAAGATTGTTGCACTGCCCTCTTTTCATTGGCATTTTCGGTAACAGCACGATATTCGTAATTTGGCTGAACCATCAAAACCTTTTTGCCAACTCTATTAAAAAACACAATTCTGGAGTTGCCAATTAATCCCCTATCGAGCCCTATATCATTTGATCCAAGCCCTGCAGGTAATGAATTTACATACAAAAATTCGGTGTCGAATTTGTCGATTTGTAACCAAATTTTTCCAGCATTGGCATCCCACCAAAAATTAAAATAGCCTTCAAACTTTTGCATGTTTTTTGTTTTCTCAGCCATCTTTGAATTGGATTGTGCAAAAGAAAAAAGGCTAATGAAGCCTGCAAGAAAGAGAGTAGTAAAACGCATAAAAAATATTTTTATAAAATGGTTTTAAAGTTTCAAGAAACAAAAACTCCTGCATCATTCTTAAGGAACAAGGCAGGAGTAAGATATGTTTAATTAAGAGCTAACTTATTCAGCTGTTGGTGTAGCGGGTGCTTCTGTGAACGGAATTTCAACAGGAGCAGCAGGCGCAACTACAGGTGCAGCAACGGGTGCAGCTACTTTCTTAGTGGCTTTTTTCTTTTTCGGAGCTACTTTTTTAGCTACTGGTTTAGCAACCACTTTCTTAGCAGGAGCTGCTTTTTTAGCAACTACTTTCTTGGCGGCTGGTTTTTTAGCAACTACTTTTTTAGCAGGAGCTGCTTTTTTAGGAGCTGCTTTCTTAGCTACTTTTTTTGCAACAGCTTTTTTAACTGCCTTTTTTGCTACTGCTTTTTTAGCTGCTTTTTTCGGAGCTACTTTTTTTACTGCTTTTTTTGCAACTGCTTTTTTAGGAGCTGCTTTTTTAGCAGGAGCTGCTTTTTTAGCTGCTTTTTTCACAACTTTTTTAGCTGCTTTGGGTGCTGCTTTGGGTGCTGCTTTGGGTGCTGCTTTTTTTACTGCTTTTTTAACGGCTTTTTTAGGTGCTGCTTTCTTTGCAGGAGCTGCTTTTTTTGCTACCTTTTTTTTACTTGCTTTTGCCATGATGGTATCGGTTTGAGTGATGGATTAATAATTTATTGTGGAAGTTAGAAAATATATTTTTATAAACAATACGATTTTATTTTCAGCAAGTATTTTTTTTGCACATGATTATCACTTTCCTTTGAATACTAAAGAGCAAAAATGTCAGAATCTAAAAAAACATTGGTGATTGGTGCTTCCGAAAACCCGGAAAGATATAGTTATATCGCAGTGAAAAAACTTAAAAAGTATGGTCATTCTGTGATTGCTATGAGTAGAAAATTCGGGATGATTGATGATACAAGCATAATTACTGAATTTCCTAAAGATGCACAGGTAGATACAGTAACACTTTACATTAACCCTGAATTACAAAAACAATACATCAACGATATCCTATCGCTGCATCCTAAGCGCCTCATATTTAATCCTGGAACAGAAAATGAAGAATTCTATACTCTTGCAAAAGCCAATGGTATTGAGCCTTTGGAAGCTTGTACCCTAGTGCTTTTGAGTACCGGTCAATACTAACCATACAATTCCAGATGTATTGCCTTTTTATCGTATCCCATGGCAAGAATTCTTTGTTTGGCTTCATCTACCATGCTTTTCCATCCGCATAAATAAAAATTTGCTGGTGTTTTACCCTGATTGCACAAAGCTTCATACACTGGGTGTACGTAACCCTTATGAGTTCCCGCCGGAACTTCGGCTTCTCTAGAATAGCAAGGATGGAAAAATATATGATTACTATTAGCTTCTAGTTCTTTTAATTCTTTGATGTATAATCCATCTTCAAAATGTCTGCATCCAAAAACAAGGTGCACATTTTTATGCGCAATTCCTTTCTGATGAATATGTGTAAGCATGGATCTGAAGGGCGCTATTCCCGTACCTGTGCAAATCAGGAATAGGTCAACGTCTAAAGGATCTGGCATGGTAAATTTACCTTGTGGCCCTCTGAGTAGAATTTCAGTTCCTACAGTAACTTCATTAAATAAATAAGTAGTACCTAATCCACCTTCTAATAAAACAATCACCAATTCAAATACATTGGTTCCGTTTGGTGCAGATGCGATAGAATAACTGCGCCAGCGTTTATTTTTTTGTTCGTGTATGGGTAAATCTAAAGTTACAAACTGACCAGGGGAGAAATCGAAATCTGCAATTTCTGGAATCTCAATCCAGAATCTTCTGGTAGAAGGAGTTTCATTTTCAATTTTGATAACCTTTCCGTTGCGCCATGGTTCTAGCATAGAATCAAATTTTAGATGATAAAGGTAATTCAGAACCATTATAACTAAATAAAAAAAGAGTGATTTATCTTTTTATTGTCCCCTTATGGCTTCTATGATATTGATGTGCTTACTGGCTCTTGTATATACATGGCCAGAAGGATCGTTTAATCGAATTACTAATTCATTTGCTTTTACTTGTGTAGCAATATCTTTTTTGGGTTTGATGCCGGAAGTGTCTTTTCCCAGAATCTTTATTTGCCAAACCAATTCATCGGTATATTTTACCAGGGTGTCTTTTTTCTTGCCTTCTTGTAATACAATCGGCAGTTTGGTTATTTGATCAATATTCGCCAAATAAAGTTGTTGCCTGATCCAAACCCTTTCAATTTTCAGATAAGGTACTTTATAAGCTAATAGGTAAATAAAATATTCAGAGTGAAGCTTTGCTGCAGGGGCAGCAGTTTCCTTGCCTCCTAATTCAATAGAGGAAGTTGGTGCAACTCCAGAAATATATCCACGCTGGTATGACTTTAATTTTAAAGAGGGTTGATTTTTTTGAGAAAAAACTGCACAAACAATCATCAATAAACTGATGGATAGGGCTATTTTTTTCATACACTTCTTTATTGTTTAATGATCTTTTGATTGGCCTGGTATTTCTTATTATCACTTGTGATTTGCACCAGATAATTTCCAGCTGGCAAACGACTCAAAGAGATCTGACCAGTTCCATAACTGGCATTTGTTTGATAAACTGTTTGGCCCAGCATATTATATACCTGAACATTAATGGCTTTGATACCAGTTATATTTCCTGATTGATACTGATAATTTCCAGTGCTTACAGTTGGATAAACCTTTATAAAATTCTTATCATTCACTATAGGTGTTGCAATTGCTGTTGGAAGATTTGGTGTGAAATTTGGAGAACCAATCACTGTATAAAACATTCCATTACCATGCGTACCTATTAATAAAGTATTGTCTTCCGGACGATAATCTAAAGATGAAATCACTGCATAATTTAAAACAGATGCTCCCTCACGAGACCAAATAATACTTCCTGCCGGGCTAGCCCCCAAGGTTTTTCCGATATTTTGTGTTGAATACAAACCTACTGATGTACCCACATAATATTCTGTGTAAGGATTACCACTTGCATCTTTTCTGGTAACAATGGCACAAGACCTTACTGAAGGCAAACTCAGATCGCCCTCTGCATTTGACCAGCTAGGTGTGGCAGACTTAGCATTATAGGTCCAGAAAATAGAGGTAACACCATAATTTGAAACAACCACCAAAATCTCGTTATCATCATTAGGATTTACGGCTATATCAGAAACATTTCCGGCTAATCCATTTGGCGTAATGTCTTTTGGTAAGGCTAAGGCATTTGCATTAGCATAGTCATCCAATCTGTATAATTTACCCGTGTTAGTTCCAAAATACATACTATGTGTAGTTTGGTAACTGCCCCAGGAAAAATCCATCGCACGTATTGAAATAGAATTGTCTCCTGGTAAAGTATTCAGGGTATTTTCAACCCCCAATAATCTTGTCCATTTACTACTATCTACCGTACTCGCAGCATTTGTTTTAAACAAACGGTTATAGTTCGAATAAAACAACACTTCTGAATTTGCATTACTTAATTTGAAATTGGTGATAAAATCGCCATAACCATTACTGCTATTGGCAATAAGGTCTGTGATTTTTGGTCGAATTACAGCGCCCGGATAGGAAGCATTATTCAACAACTCATCTCTAACAATAATACCCGACTGAACTCCAAAATAAGTTAATTGTTCTCCTGCATTAATCTTTGCAATATCTACTGCCACCCCATCTCCGCCTAAAAGATTTACATAGTCATTAATTCCCGGACGATCTACTGGGCGCGGACCAAAATTCAAAGAAGCATCCCGGTACCAGGTTCCATTATCTTGTGCACCGCCTTCAAAATTATTCTTACCAGTTTCCGGATCTATAGCCACTGAATAATATTGCAATGTTTGATAATTAGTAACCTGAGTCCATACAACGTTTCCCAAAGTAATATCGTTAGTAACCTGCAATCCTCCATCATTACAAACAAATGCTCTTTTAGGATTGGTAGGGTCGAATACCAGGAAGTGCATATCAGGGTGGCTATTCGGATAAATGCTGGTTGTAAAATCAGTACTATATCCTCCGATCCAACTTGTTGTATTTGCATTTACGAAGCCATTTGAAGAACGATATAAATTAGTTCCGCCAATGAAAACCATATTTTCATCATCAGGCTTAACAGCTAGTAACATATTGTAACCGCCTTGCACTGCGAGTGGATCTGAACCTGCCTTACTTCCTCCCGGCATATCCGGAACGGTGCTTGAAAGGTTTGTCCATACAGGAGCTCCGCTGGTAAAATCAGCTTTAAACAGATCTGCTTCGGGCAATAAAGTTGGACTAGCCTGACTTGCTCCATTCTCATACAAAACGTAAAGAATATTGTCGTTTGATGGGGCAAGCTGTAATACAATTCTACCCCAGTTATTATTAACATCAGTACTCGAATTGGTTTTCCAACCAGTAGGTGTGTTATCGGAACCACCTGCAATTAACGACCAGGAACCTGCATCACCCGTAGTTGATTGATAAACTCCCCGATCGGAATTCTTGTTATGAAAGGCACAGTAAACCTTACTTCCATCCTTTGTTACTGCTACATCTGTATTGCCAGTTATATTATTACCAAGTGTGGTACTTTGTTTAACAGTAACCCAGGTGGTACCACCATCCTTCGATTTTTTTATGGTGCTCACACAAGCAACATAAACATCACCATTAATAGGGTTTACGGCAATTCTTGTAATCAAATCAAATACATTATCAAATCCTTCAATAGTGCCGCCCTGTGTACTTGTTAGGGCAGACCAGGAAGCGCCATTATCAGTTGATTTATACAAGCCATTACCCAAATAAAAGGCACCAGATCCCGAACCGCCACTGGCAGAGTTACCCAAAGATTCTCCTGTACCAGCATACCAGGTATCCGGTGTTTTTGGGTCTTGTGTAAGACAGGTAAGATTATGCACCTGTTTGTCTGGAGCTACCAATACCCAATTCGATCCTCCATCAGTTGAACGCATTAAACCGCCACTCACCGAACCCGAAAGAATTACTTTATTGGTTGTGCCATTATATCTTTTGTCGAAAGCAAAAGCGCGCGTTCTGCCTGCTACATTATTGGGTCCTGCTAATTGATAAGTATTAGTAGTAGGGCCATTTACACCAAATCCTGTGAGTACAATTCCATTGGCTCCTGCTAATCTTCCTTGGTTTCCAGCGAGGGGCATACGCATCGCCTGTTCCAATTCCAATTGATAAATATTTACGGGAATTTTTCCAGTTTTCGGATCCTTTAGCATATCGTATTCGTATTGAAAACGTGCTGCATTCATTACCGCTTTCATAGCAGGATTTCCTCCTTCTTCTTCCTCTTCAGAGTCTTCTATTCCAAACTTATTCTTATGTTCTTTCAATTCTTTATTCCAATGCCATGCCGCAAAGGATAAACCTAGGATTGCTAAAGAAAGGATGATCCCTTTTTTCATTTTAAAATCGATTATTTAACTAAGATAGATGATCTGTCATAAACGACAAATGCAACCAGGAAGGTTGCCTATGAAATTAAGAATCAACCTTTATTTTTCAATGATTATTTTCTTGAGATAGGTTTTGCCGTTATGGTTGATTTTGAGAATATATAAATCTGAACCAAAACCGCTCATATCTAGGGTTTTATTATACTTGCCAATAAAACCAGGGTAATCTTCTTCATGTACTTTTTGCCCTATCGAATTAAATATCTCTAATGACAGGTTTTTCTTAACATCCATTCCAAAGCTAATATTAACAAGTCCTTTAGAAGGATTGGGGGAAGTGGTTAATTTTATCTCACCAACCAGCAAATCATTTAACGCTGTAACGGCTACATTGATAATATTGGAGCTTTTTGAACATCCATTGGCATCAGTTACTACTGTTTTATAAGAACCAGATTTAATAGGTTTAAAATGATTGGATGTACCGCCACTAATCGCAATGGTATCATTTAAATACCATTGGTTTCCAGTAGCCATACTACTTGTTAAAGAGTCTGCCACTTGTGAAATAACGGGTGAAACACTACTTGAAGCTACTACCGAAGTTCTGTTACTCACACAATCATTGGTACTTAACTTCATATCATAAAGCCAATAATAAAAATTCTGATAATTATTAGGAAGAGCTGTTGTGGAAGCACTATTCCCTGTAATTGAAATTACATTCGGCAAACTAATTGGGTATGGGTTTGGACTTACCGCATTGTTTCTAAAAATAGAGGCTCCTCCCTGACAGTCAATGATGATAATATGATCGCCGATAGTTGGGATGGGTAAATTAAGTGTGTAAATAGCTCCAGTATCGGATGCATTATTGATACTGGAAGTTGATCCATCTGCATTGGCGGCTGTGGGTGTAGGTGTGGTTGGGTACACAGAAATGGCAGTACTTGCTAAAGGAGTATAACTATAACTACTATGACTTGCATCTGACCATGAACCAAAATTTGCCAGGGTAAATGTGATGGTTCCTGGATAAGAAATATATAACCTGGCGGTTTCAATGGTTAAAGGAACTGAATTATTAATATTTATAAACTGTCCACTAAAGCTGTTATAACCACCACTTGTATTCTGCATTTTACTCTTAACCCCCAATGAACCTCTGAATTCCTTACCTACATAAAAGGTATTGTTTGCCGGAATATTAGTTGTACTTACAGTATAGCCTGTTGCAAATGGAGTAGGACTTGTTGCTGTTGTGTACCAAAAATAGTTGGATGCTAAAATAGGGTTTGCCACTTTTAAAACAGCATTATTACTACAAATTGTTCCGGATGCATCAGGGCCAGGTTGTGTGGTTGCTGTAGTAACCGTTGTGGTATTACTATTGTTTGAAGTATTTTGATCGGAAACAAGATTTACGGAACTCGTAATACTATAAGTTGTGTTGGGTAAACTTGAATAGGGTTTTGGGAATGTGAAATCCACCATTCCTAAAGCCGGAATAATCAACGGATAATTTGTACTGTAGTTTAAAATGTTTGTACTGCCATTACTAACCTGTAAACTAATGGGAACATTGGTTTGATCAATGGTACCGTTATTTTTAATAGAGATAGAAACGTACTGGCTATCAACACCACAACTTCCAGAGGTAGGTATGAGTAATTGGTTAAGACTTAAATCGTTTGTAGGATTTACTACACGTAACCTGAAATCTACGGTCTCGCCATTTGCATAAGTGCCACAACCTTTTACAAGCGATGAATCTGTGGTTTCTTGTACAATGATGCGCATCAAATATAAATTTCCAACGGGAAGTGCTGCGTTGGTGATGATGTTTCCAGTTAATACACTATTGGGTGAATTGATTACAGTGCTGCTGGTAACTTGTTCGTTTGTTTCGAACTGTCCATTGTTATTATAGTCGATAAACATTTTTACAACCCGAGGATTCGTACTTGCATCACAAGTACCTGTTTTAATATAGAAAGGAATGATTTGAGATGATTCAATATCGATATTAATATTTGAGTTGTCGGTATAAGAAGTACAAGTGGTATGGTTACTATAACGCAAACTTTTGAAAGCAACACTATCAATTCTGGCACCTGCATTATTAAGTGCATAAGAAGCACAAGTGGTAACTCCACCCACACCACTTACTAATAATGAGTAAGCTTGTTGACCTCTTTGAAGGGTTCCCTTATGTGAAATGAGGATAGTATACGTTTGTCCGGGTATGGCACTATCTACATTGATCTTTTCTACATTGTCTAAAACATTATCTCCTTTGATGGCAGGATTATCGGGATTTGCCGGATCTAATATCCAAGGCAGGTAGGTTTTACTTCCCTTTATAACCTTAATATCTAAATCGTTCACAAGTTTTCTGCTTGTATTATTTAGTACATTAACCATATCTACAGTGCCTTTGGGGTCTGTCCAACTAATGGTTGCCACCAATGGCCCAACTCCAGAAGCAATCACAGTATAACTTGCCGTATTTCCATTTACCAGATTGTTTTCATACAGTAAATGAGTACTGGTACTTGCATTATTACTTGGTACAGCTGAAGTTAAAACAGCAGCAGCTTTTTCTACATTTAATACACCCCAACCATATTGATAATCTGGTCCATCTGCTGGTCCTGCTTCATCTGCAGTATGTATTGCTAAACCTTTGATGGTGGCAGAACGAAGAAATTGTCCTGGCTTTAATTTGTTATAATATTCTTGTAATAGTAATAATGATCCTGTTACATTGGGGGTAGACATGGAAGTACCTGAACTAAGCGCGTAACTGGTATTACTGGTTGAAATGGATGATAATACATCCACACCATCTGCTACTAAATCAGGTTTAATTCTTCCGTCATCAGTAGGACCGAAATTGCTGAAATAGGCAATTCTGGCATCGTCTTTTCTGGAATATCCGCTAGGAATTCCTTCAATGGCACCAACAGTTAAAATATTTTTTGCGTTACCATCCCAGGGAATGGTATTGTAAGAATTGTTATCACTAATTCCAAGTGGTCGATTACCTGCATTTACCATTTGGTTTAAACTATCGAATCGATAATATACATCTCCAATGGCTGGTCCGTTTTCGCCACGATTATTTCCAGCAGCTTTTACTATTAAATAGTTAGGAGCGTTATATGCTATAGAATCTAAGAGTTGCGCATCAGTGCTATAAAAACCAAATTTATAATCTTCCACTTCTTTAGGTCTGCCGTAAAATTCCCAGCGATTCATTCCAGCGTTAAAACTCCAACCTGAAATGATTCCGTAAGAGTGATTCGATAATAACAGATTGGACGCCTCGCCCAACATTTCAGAAATATCGTTATTATAATCATAAGCCACTATTCCCTGTATCCCAAATGCCATACCCTTTGCCAATGGATTTACCCCAGAGGCAATCATGGTGCCCGCAACGTGCGTAGCATGGTCTTCAATAGTGGTGGTTTGATCTTTTTGTGTAATTCTACCAACAAACTCCACATGTGTGGTTAATACTTTACCCTCATCCCAAATGGCCATTTTATTTGTAACACTGGCTGATGAGCCACTTAATCCTAAACCAGTTCCGCCACCTGGCCATAATTGATTGGCTTTGGTGGTAGCGGCAGCGATGGTATTATTTTGACTGATATAATATTTGGGGAACCCTAAAAAATCTACGCCTACTAAACGTCCGATTTTACCTTCATGATTTTTGATAGAAAGTTGCCATCCTTTTTCTTTGGCTAAGGACAAAGCTTTAGCATAATTGGAATTTTCAGCCAATCTAAATCCATGCCCGGCCCTTTCAAGTAACTCACTGTTTGTAGTTAATTGAGCAACCCCATTGATCGAAAAAAGGCCCAGAAAAACTATTAACAATTTCCACCTGTACATCATGCCAGTTTATTATAATTTTATGCGGGGGTCGCAAATTTTATTTATCGACCCAAAACTAGGATACCCTAAACCTCAAAAATGTAGTATGAAACCACAATCTGCCCTAGTTAAAATCACTACAATTCTTTCCCTAACAGCCTGTTTTTCTACAAAAAAGCTGAGTATTAAGTCAGCTAGTCAGGGAATTAAGGGCTATGTAATTGAAAACCAAGGAAATCGTATGCCAATGAAAGGAATTGAGCAGAAAATTTCCAAAGGTTATGTCTGTACCGTTCTAATCTTTGAACCCACATCGTTAAACGAAACAACCCCTAATAATATTTCAAACCTGTATGAAATAATTCGCACCAAACAGGTTGGGTTAGTTGTTACGGATTCTAGTGGCCATTTTAAAGTGGATCTGCCTGTTGGGAAATATTCCCTTTTTATTAGGTTGGGAAATAAATATTATAGCAATTTATTTAACCAATTCAACCAAATAGGCTTGTTTGAGGTGTTACCCAACAAATATACGGAAGCTAATTTAATTATGAATAGGGGGGCAACCTATTGATTCACCCTATATTTGCAAACCTTTAGAGCTACTAGGTGTTAATCCTGTGAGGGATGGTTGCTATTATGAATATTGGTGTATTGTTAGAAAAGTATCAAAAATCACCCCGCCTTTTTCAATTGGCGGACAGGTTATCTATTGCCCAACGCATTCAGGAAAACGATATTCAAAAGATTTTTCTTAAAAATTTACAGGGAAGTAGTGCAGAATTCATAGTGAGCAGCGTTTTTATGAACGAAGCTTGTTTGCAACTTAATCACCTGGTGGTTCTTAATGATGCAGAAGAAGCTGCTTATTTTCAGAATACCCTGGAAAATCTAACTAACGCGTTAGACTTGTTTTATTTCCCATCATCTTTTAAAAACAGAAAAAACTTTCGACTGCTCAATAGTTCGCACGTAATGTTGCGAACAGAAGCCCTTACAAAACTTTCGGGAGGCGGCAATAAAAAAATCATTGTTACATATCCAGAAGCCCTTTTCGAGAAAGTGGTTTTGCCTAAAACACTTACCGGCAACATCATTCATATCAAAGTAAATGAAACGATTCAGTTAAATAACCTGATGGAATTGTTTGTGATGTATGGATTTCAAAGAACAGATTTTGTGTACGAACCAGGTCAGTTTGCACTTCGAGGAGGGATCCTTGATATTTATTCTTATGGAAATGAAAAACCCTATCGTGTTGAGTTGTTTGGAAATGAGGTAGACAGTATTCGAATCTTTGATCCGGAAACACAATTAAGCGAAAGAAAACTGTTGCAGGTGAACATTATTCCAAATGTAGAAACGCAATTCGAAACGGGGGAAAAGGTTTCTCTGCTAGAGTTCCTCCCTGCAAATACTGTGGTTTGGCTGAAAGACTGGGATGTGATTCAAGGAAAAATTGAACAGCAGGAAGAAGAATTAGTTGGATTTATGGGATTTGTGGAAGATGGATATAGGATGAATAATTCGGACGAAGAAGACGATACACGTGTGGTGAAAACGGTTACCAAAGAAGACTTTGTTTCTGCAAAAACTATCAAAGAATTATTAGAGCCCAGAGATATTGTTGAGTTTGGATACAGGCCTCACCTGGCAAGTTTTGAAATTGAATTTGATACCAGAACCCAACCCTCATTTAATAGACAATTTGATCTGCTGATCAAAGACCTTAAAGCACATGAAACTGCGAATTATGAGATCTTTATTTTTGCAGAACAAGCACGTCAATTAGAAAGATTAAGTAGTATTTTTTCGGACCTGCAAACAGAGATTCAATTTGTTCCGGTAGCTACCAGTATTCACGAAGGCTTTATTGATGAAGACCTGAAAGTTGTATGCTATACAGACCACCAGATATTTCAACGTTACCATAAATATAAAGTAAAGCAAGCCTATAATAAAAACAAGGCCTTAACGCTAAAAACCCTACGCGACCTGCAACCTGGAGATTATGTAACGCATATGGATCATGGTGTGGGAACTTATAGTGGGCTTCAGAAAATAGAGATCAATGGAAAAATTCAAGAAGCCGTAAGAATCATTTATAAGGATAGCGATATTCTTTATGTGAACATCAATTCACTTCACAAAATATCTAAATATACGGGTAAGGAAGGAACGGTTCCTAAGATCAATAAATTAGGAAGTGATGTTTGGAATAAACTGAAAGAGAAAACAAAGACCAAGGTAAAAGAAATTGCTTTTGATCTGATCAAATTATATGCTCAAAGAAAAGCGCAGCAGGGATTTGCACATGCACCTGATACTTATATGCAAACCGAATTGGAAGCATCTTTTATTTATGAGGATACACCCGATCAAAGTAAGGCAACGGCGGATGTAAAGAAAGATATGGAGAGCCCATCGCCCATGGATCGTTTGGTATGTGGAGATGTGGGATTTGGAAAAACAGAAGTGGCTATTAGAGCCGCATTTAAAAGCTGTGTGGATGGTAAGCAAGCTGCTGTGTTGGTGCCCACTACTATCTTGGCATTTCAACACTTTAAAACATTTAAGGATCGATTAAAAGATTTTCCTGTTACGGTTGATTATATCAATCGATTTAAATCGGCAAAAGAAAAGAAAGAAACTTTACAACGTTTAGAAGAAGGGAAAATTGATATCATCATAGGTACTCATGGCTTATTAGGAAAAGAAGTAAAATTCAAAAACCTGGGCATCATGGTAATTGATGAAGAACAGAAATTTGGAGTGGGACATAAGGAGAAGTTGAAAACATTGAAAACAAATGTTGACTGCTTAACCCTTACTGCCACACCCATTCCACGTACTTTACAATTTAGCTTAATGGGTGCGCGCGACCTAAGTATCATGAATACGCCACCGCCGAATAGGCAACCGATTCAAACAGAAGTTCAAGTATTTAATGAAGATATAATTCGCGACTCTATCTATTATGAAACAGAAAGAGGTGGTCAGGTTTTCTTCATTCACAATCGGGTACATGGTTTGGCAGAAATGTGTGCTCTGATTCAAGGGCTATGCCCCGATTTGAGCATTGGCTTTGCACATGGTCAGTTAGAGGGTCATGAATTAGAAGAGCGAATTCTTGATTTTATCGATCGTAAATACGATGTATTAGTCTGCACCAATATTGTAGAAAGTGGTGTTGATATTCCAAATGTAAATACCATCATCATTAACAATGCGCACCATTTCGGGCTTAGCGATTTGCACCAGCTTCGGGGCAGGGTAGGAAGGAGTAATAAAAAAGCATTCTGTTATTTATTGGGTCCGCCTATGAGTAGTTTACCCACAGATAGTAGAAAGCGTTTACAAACACTGGAGCAGTTCAGTGATCTGGGAAGTGGATTTCAAATTGCTATGCGCGATTTAGATATTCGAGGTGCTGGAAATATGTTAGGCGGGGAGCAGAGTGGATTCATGGCTGAGATTGGTTTTGAAATGTATCAGAAAATTTTAGAGGAAGCGATCCGGGAATTAAAGCGAACTGAATTCAAAGAATTATTTAAAGAAGAAATTAGTAAGCAAGACGATTTTGTAATCGATTGTACCATTGATAGCGATTTGGAAATATTGATTCCAGATAGTTATGTCGAGAGCATCACAGAAAGACTGAGTTTATATACCCGATTAGATAGCTGCGAAAATGAAGCAGAACTACAATTGTTTCATGATGAAATGGTAGATCGATTCGGACCCATCGTTCCACAAGTAGCTGATCTTTTTACTACAGTTCGTTGCAGGTGGTTGGCAGTGGGAATTGGTTTTGAAAAAATGACCTTAAAAGAGAATACGCTAAGGTGTTATTTCATCAATCGCCCGGATTCGCCATATTTTGAATCTGATTTATTTAAGAACGTACTCGACTATTTACAAAAAGGCACTAACAAAGCAAGATTAAAACAAGCGGGTAAAATGTTCCTGTTAGTGGTAGATGATGTCAAAGACATGCTAAGCATGCATCAGTTCCTAGAACGGATGCATGAAAAAGTAAAAGGTACCCCTGGCCTTTAGGCTATGGCGCCCAACATCTATGCAAAAAGCCCAGTATCACTACTAGGCTCTTTACTCTTTAATTCTTTCTTTTGACTAGAATCCTTTCTTAGCTACACCATCGGCAATTGCTTGTAAAGCTTTTGCTTCGCTCATAATAGCAGCCATTTTATTTCCTTTGCCATCATGACCACCTGCCATGTATCCACCCTTTGCAGTTTTAGTGATCACTGCATCTTGCATTGGCACATTTTTTTCTTTGGTTTTTAGGCAATATGCTTTGATCATTTTTGAAGCGTCCATTTTCGTAGAATTTAATTGTTAGAAATAATCTTATATGTAATTAAGCACAAGCTAAACATTTTTTTAAGATTTAGTTACAAGTGGGGCTTAGAACTAATCCACATTCATTGGGTTAAAAAAAAAGCGTTCAAAACACCGTTTTGAACGCTTTTACTATCTAAATAAGGCAGAAAAATGCTTTATTTATATTAAACGTCGATTTTCGCGTATTTGGCGTGTGTTTCAATGAATTCGCGGCGTGGAGCTACTTCATCACCCATCAACATGCTAAATATACGGTCCGCTTCAAAGGCACTATCAATTGTTACCTGTTTCAGGGTTCTACGTGCAGGATCCATGGTAGTTTCCCACAATTGCTCTGCGTTCATTTCACCCAAACCCTTATATCGCTGCGTATTTACTGTCTCATCTTTACCCCCACCTAATTTTTCAATCCAAAACTTACGTTGTTCATCACTATATGCGTATTCCTGTTCTTTTCCTTTTTTTACCAAATAAAGTGGCGGTTGAGCGATATACACATATCCTTGTTCCACCAACTCTTTCATATAACGGAAAATGAAAGTAAGGATCAATGTAGCGATATGCGATCCATCCACATCGGCATCCGTCATGATGATTAACTTATGATAACGCAATTTTACAATGTTCAATGCCTTCGGGTCATCAGGTGTACCAACGGTTACACCCAAAGCTGTGTACATATTTCTAATTTCTTCGTTCTCGTAAATCTTGTGCTCCATCGCTTTTTCTACGTTCAGGATCTTACCTCTTAATGGTAAAATGGCTTGATAGCTGCGATCTCTTCCTTGCTTAGCAGTTCCACCAGCCGAGTCTCCTTCCACTAAGTATAGCTCACATTTTTCCGGATCACGTTCAGAGCAATCGGCCAGCTTACCAGGTAAGCCACCACCGCTCAAAACAGTTTTACGCTGTACCATATCGCGTGCTTTTTTTGCAGCAACACGGGCCTGGGCAGCCAAAATAATTTTTGAAATAACGTTTTTAGCTTCGCGAGGATTTTCTTCTAAAAAGGCTTCTAAAGCACGTGCAACAGTGGTTTGAACAATGCCACTCACTTCACTATTCCCTAATTTGGTTTTAGTTTGTCCCTCAAATTGTGGTTCTGGAACTTTTACAGAAATGATAGCACTTAATCCTTCTCTAAAGTCATCCCCTTCAATCATCACTTTTGCTCTTTCAAAAAGTCCTTGTTTATCACCATAGGTTTTAAACACACGAGTCAATGCCTGGCGGAAACCAGTTACGTGGGTACCACCTTCAATGGTATTAATATTATTTACATAAGAGAAGATATGCTCTTTGAAATCGTCGTTATAAGTAAGCGCTACTTCCACAGCTACATTCGATGCTTCATCGTGTCCATCTACATATAAAGGGGATGGTATCAATGGCGTTCTGTTACCATTTTTATCGAGCATTTCTACAAACTCTACAATACCACCTTCACTATAGAAATTTTTGGTATAAGCAACACCCGCTTCATCCAGTTCACGTAAATCGGTGATGATAATATTGATACGACGGTTCAGGAAAGCCAACTCACGAAGGCGTCCTTCTAAAATATCGCGGTGATAAATAGATTCTTGAAAAATAGTATAATCGGGCCAGAAGTGAACGTAGGTACCTGTCTTATCACTTACACCACTTTCGCGAACAGCGTATTGAGGTATACCGGTTCTATATTCCTGTTCGAAAATTTTTCCTTCACGATGCACATTCACAATCAACTTACTGCTTAATGCATTTACACAACTCACACCCACACCATGCAAACCACCAGACACTTTGTAAGTATTCTTATCAAACTTTCCACCAGCGTGTAATACGGTCATCACCACTTCCAATGCAGAACGTTTTTCTTTCGTATGCATGGCAGTTGGAATACCCCTTCCATCATCCTGAACACTTATTGAATTATCTTCGTGAATAAAAACTTCAATGTTTTTACAGTATCCAGCCAAAGCTTCGTCAATACTGTTATCCACTACTTCATATACCAAGTGATGCAAGCCTTTTACACCGATATCACCAATATACATGGCAGGCCTTTTTCTAACGGCTTCTAATCCTTCCAAAACCTGAATACTGTCGGCGCCGTAATTTTTATTTTGCTCTTCGTTGCTGTCTAATTGTTCCTGGGTCATAAATGCTTATCAGTCCTGTGTTTAATGATTTTATCAGTAGCTAACAAAGGTAGCGAAAAATAGGGGTTAAAGGGGCATAAATAAGGGCTATTTATCCACTTTAAAGGCAGTTAAACAGGCATAAAATGGAGAAAATGAAGGTGGTTCTTTAAAATGTTAAAAATCTGCCTGATTTTGTGCTTTTAAAACTGGATTGAACAAAGGAGAGGCATTGCTTGTTTTCATCAATGGTTCCTATTGTAAATGTCTATTTTAACAGTTTGAGGCTAAACTGTGACGCAAGTTTGACAGTTCAAATTGTAAAATTAGATGTTTATACATTAAATTTGCAATGCATGGTACATGTATTAGATATATTAAAATTGGCACATAAGGGCGGAATTGAACCGAGCATGGATCTTTTGTATGAGAAAAGCTCTCAAATTCCAGGTTCGTTTCAGTACCAGATCAATCGATATTATGCGCAAAATTCTTGGGTAGCCGAGGATACAGGTATGTTAGTGTACCATTACGATGCCAAACGCCCTCAGGAAAATTTTCTAGAATTACGTTATTGTGTAACCGGAAACCGTTTTTGTGAAGATAGGTCTTGTGGACAGTGTAATCAATTGCCTACGAATCAATGCATGGGTAAGCACCAAACGGTTGATGTTTTTAAATTTCATTTTACTTCCACCTTCCTACATCAGTTTGTACACAACGTAAAATTGAGCAATCAGAAAGACGAAGTGCTGGCTTTTAAATTTCCCAACGCATTTACCAAAGTATTTCCGGTATCCATTCGTAAAAGAAATGTATTGGACGAACTTTTGAACCATAGTTATTCAGGTTCTATGGAAAATATTTTTGTGAACGCCAAAATCCATGAACTATTGGTGTATAGTTTAGAGTGTATGGATGAGGATAAAGAAATTGGGTTCACCTGTAAATTTTTGGCCGATGAAAGCGGTCGTGAAAGAATTTATCAGGCCAGAGAAATCTTATTACAACATATCGGAGACCCCATTACCATCAAGGAATTGAGCCGGAAAGTAGCCATGAACGAATGTTATGTAAAAAAAGGCTTCAAAGAAATTTTTGGCACTACTATTTTCGATTTCTATCAACAACAAAGAATGGAACACGCCAAATATCTTTTATACGAAAAAGGGTTGAGCGTAACAGATGTGTCTGCACTACTAGGCTATTCTTCCATATCCCACTTCTCTGCAGCTTTCAAAAAGCATACCGGGTTGAAGCCTTGTGAACTATTGAAATAATAGAAATATTTAAAATTCGAAATCATTTCGTGCATATTACATCAATGAATGTGTATGCTTTATTTACAGTTACATAACCATATCCAACTTCCATTTTGTTAGATATTTCAGCCACACTTCAAAAAATATTTTTACAAACACAAATAAGATTATAAATATTTTACCAAGATCGAATACAAATAATAGGCCTCCCAGTAATAAACAAAATTGCTGAATAAATACCCTTGCATAAGGTGCAAACATTAAGGATCCTAGTGTAGCAGTTTTGTAAAGACCGGGAATGAAAAAATCTTTTAGTATAATGATGCCATAGCTGACAATAAAAAGCAATAAAAGTTGATACGTAGGATTTGGCAAATATCTTCGAACATGAAATAGTAAGGTAAATGTATCAGTAAAATTAAGATTACCTAAATGCGAAACACTGATGAACATGCCTAACTGTATTAAAATAAAAAACCCATAATGGGCAATGAAGAAAAGAATAAAATAATAACCTGAAACAATGGTTGATGCATTTCCACTAACCCATTCTTCTTTCTTTTTAAAAAGCGTGGTACTCCACATCATCAGTACATTATAGAACCCCATGATCACACTTTCCAGGCAGTAAACTAAAAATATATCTTTTACACTCCAGTCTTTTACAAATGCACCCCATATTGGCACAAGGTTAACCAAGATCAAAAACATGTCTGAAAGGCTAAGCTTGATTTTGGTTTGTGGTTTCAATTTTGTATATTTTAAGTGTAATATAATAAACAGGCATGGTATATTTTAAAAAATAAGATACATCAGCTGTTATAAGGAATACACTTATTAAGCTATCAATTTTGTAAATTATTAATCATATAATGTTTTCAGGATGAAAATAGTAATAACAATAATTGCAGAACCTAGACAAAGGAAAATATGGAAATTTATCCCACTGGGGGATTTGGATGGTCAAAAAATTTACAGTAAAAGTTTATGAAGGTAATTTTACGATTTATGAAAGTGTGGATCCATCAGGTACACAGCTTGCTGAGGCAAAGGTTAACCGCATCCAAAACTGATAAATTTTATTCTAATTAAAAAATTCTATTAATATTAAATAACTCAAAAATGCAAAAATTAATTAAATCAAGTTTATTTATATTAATGTTCATTGCTATTACGGGATTTTCAAAATCCTATTCGCAAAAACTGATATTTTGCGATTCAATTACGGGGAATAAACTGATAGGACAGTCAAACGAATTTAATATTGATAACGTAAATAGGATTGTCAGCATTTTACTTTACAATGGGGATGTGCCATTTACTACTTCAAAGTTGGTCATGCAATTTTATGAACTGACCAATGATACTGTTGAAACTTATCTTTCAAAATTTGATATCAATGTGCCCCCTAACTCCAAATACTATGTGGGCAGAGTTCCTTTCTTATCTCCGAATAAGTATAAAATAAAGTTTTACTCTGATGCAAATAAGTTGCTAGCCGATGAAAAGTTAACCATTACGGCAAAAAAACAACCTACTGGAAATGCGGGTTTTGCAGTAGTGTTAAATGAAATCATAGGATTTTATCCTTCAAATTTCAAAAATATCATCGGCTCTCCAAGTGCAGGTGTGGGAATGTTTCAAAGCTGGTCAAGCAATGAAAACTTGCCTGGATATGAGTATTGTTGGATATATGCAGAAGGTATACCAAAATATTATGATTTTTATAATTTCGAATCAGAACTTATTGAAACTAATGATAGTACAGAAGCTTTAAATAAATACGCAGAAGTTGCAAAAATTATCAACAGTGCGAGATTTAATTGCTGTGTTTTTAAAATGGAAGAAGAGTTGGATTATAAAAATAAAGAGAACCGGAAGAAAACTATTATTTGGTATCCTTCTCTTGTTAATCTAGGGAAAGATAAAAAATTTGCTGAAATGCCATTACAATTACTATTTACATATCCTGATATCAGTAATACAAAATACAAAGTAAAATTTCGAATCGGCTTTAACGACGCGGCAGAAAAAATGCTTTATTCAGTTAAGCATTCAAATCTTGGAAAATAATAAAGCTTTTCTTTGTATGTTATCCAAATTGAATATTTATTAAACTAACAAATATTTTAAACTCAGAAATCTATGAAAGATTTCAAAGTTGTTAATCCCTATCTTTAGTTTCCAAACTTAACTTATGAAGAAATTCTTGGTGATAGCAGTGCTTTTTGCATTGGCATCTTGTGCTAACAATAAAGTGGACACGATTATCCATCACGCGGTGATTTATACAGTGGATTCCTCCTTTACAACGGCAGAAGCAATTGCCATTAAAGATGGAAAAATTGTAGCTACAGGAAAGAATGAAGAGATATTAAACAAATATTCGGCTATTGAAAAAATTGATGCTGATGGGAAGGCTATTTTTCCTGGTTTTATTGATGCACACGCCCATTTTCTGGGTTATGGCAGAGCTTTATTTCAGGTTGATTTATACGGAACAACAACTTGGGAAGAAGCCGTGGAAAGAGTAAAAGCATTTGCTGCAAAAAATCCGGATATCCCTTGGATTCAAGGCCGTGGCTGGGACCAGAATAAATGGCCTGGAAAAACCTATCCTAACAATGCACTTTTAAATGAATTATTTCCAAATAAACCCGTGGTTTTGCAAAGGGTCGACGGACATGCGTCTATTGCAAATCAGAAGGCCCTTGATCTGGCAGGCATCAAAGCTGGTCAGACTATTGTTGGTGGTTCCATTGAATTGAAAGATGGAAAATTAACGGGGGTACTAATAGATAATGCAGACGATAAAGTTTACCAACAAATTCCTGCTCCTACAAAAGAAACCTATCAGCAATGGTTAAGTGCTGCAGAGAAAAAATGTTTTGAACAAGGGCTTACTACTATCACTGATTGTGGGGTTGGATATGATGATGTAGAACGATTTGACACATTGCAACAAGAAGGAAAATTGTCAATGCGCATCTTCGCCATGCTCAGCGATAACGATGCGAATCTTGAAAAATATTTGAAACGTGGTCCGTATAAAACGGATAAACTATTTGTAAACGGTTTTAAAGTATATGCCGATGGAGCCCTTGGTAGCAGAGGCGCTTGTCTGATTCAGCCATACCAGGATAAAGCAGGTTGGTCTGGATTTTTATTGCGCAATAAATCGCATTATGACTCATTAGCACAGGTCTTAGCTGCTACAAAATTTCAAATGTGTACCCATGCTATTGGCGATAGTGCCAATAGAGAGATTTTGCATGTGTACAACAAATATTTAAAAGGCAAGAACGATCGTCGCTGGAGAATTGAACACGCACAGATTATTAATTCGGCCGACTTTAATTTATTCGGATCAGCCAGCATCGTTCCATCTGTACAACCTACACACGCCACCAGCGATATGTACTGGGCCGCAGAAAGATTGGGGGCAGATCGATTAAAGGGCGGGTATGCCTACAAACAATTATTACAACAAAATGGATGGATCCCTTTGGGAACAGATTTTCCCGTGGAAGACATATCCCCCTTCAAAACTTTTCTGGCTGCAGTGGTTCGTAAAGATGCCAAAGGATTTCCTGATGCCGGCTTTCAAATGGAAAATGCATTAACCAGAGAAGAAACAATTAGAGGAATGACCATCTGGGCTGCCAAGGCAAGCTTTCTAGAAAATGAGGTAGGTAGTTTAGAAATAGGTAAGAAAGCCGACTTTATTATTCTCGACAATGACTTAATGAAAGTGGCTGAAGCAAATATTCTTCAAACAAAGGTATTAACTACATATTTAGGAGGTAAAAAAGTACACTAGGATTGCTCGGCCGAATTAAGCTGCATTGCTTATCTTTAAAACGATAAATAGATTTGCATGCTGCACCACAAATTACCAAAGTCGTTTTGGACCATTTTTGCATTAAGTTCACTGGTGTTTTTTGCTGCCTGCATGTTAAATAATAAGAAGGTAGACTATAATACGGAGGTCAAACCGATATTTAATAAAAGTTGTATTACCTGCCACGGTGGTGTAAAAAGACAAGGTGGATTTAGTTTATTATTTCGTTCAGATGCTTTAGCAAAAAACAAATCTGGTAAACCTGCTATCATACCGGGTAATCCGGATAGTAGCGAACTGATTAAACGACTCAGTTTAAAAGACCCCGAAGAGCGTATGCCTTATAAGCATCCGGCACTTTCTCAAAAAGAAATCACTACTCTCAAAACATGGATCAAAGAGGGTGCAATATGGGGCAATCATTGGGCGTATGTTCCGGTAGCAGAAGTAACCATTCCCTCTAATAGTAGAGGACCATTGGGATTATTTGGAACCCCTTCCTGGATCAATAACAATATTGACCAATTCATTTATCAGAAAATAAAAAAAGAAGGGTTAACTGCATCCGATGAAGCAGATAAAGCAACCTTATTAAGAAGGGCTAGTTTAGACATTATTGGAATGCCGGCTTCTGAAAAAATTAACGAATGGTTCTTACACAATAATGATAAAAATGCGTACGAAAAATTAGTAGACACTTTACTGGTATCTCCACATTATGGCGAAAAATGGGCTGGGATGTGGATGGACCTTGCGCGCTATTCCGATACCAAAGGTTATGAAAGAGACGATAGTAGAAATATTTGGCGCTATCGCGATTGGTTGATCAAGGCCTTCAACGAGAACAAACCCTACGATCAATTTTTAATAGAACAAATTGCTGGTGACCTGTTGCCAAATCCTACAGATGCACAATATATTGCCACTGCATTTCATCGAAATACCATGACCAATGATGAGGGCGGAACCGATAATGAAGAATTTAGAACATCTGCCGTTTTAGATCGGGTTAATGCAACATGGGAGGGTTTGATGGGTACTAGTTTTGCTTGTGTACAATGCCATAGTCACCCTTACGATCCTTTCAGGCATGAAGAATATTATCAGTTTATGGCCTTCTTCAATAATACCAGAGATGAAGATACTTACGATGATTATCCCTTAATTCGTGAGTTTCATGAAACGGATAGTACAAAATTTGAAGCACTAAAGAATTGGGTTAAACAAAATGAACCTGCTCGTGAAAAAGAAATTCTTCAGTTTGTAAAAATGCAGCAGCCCGCTATCAATAGTATTGCTGCTGATGAATTAAAAAACGCGGCGCTCATGGATACCAAATGGTTGGTGTTTAGAAATAAAGCAGTGGCTCGTTTAAAAGATATTGAACTTACTAATAAAACAGAATTGATGTATCGTTATGAAGCATACCGACCCGGTGGCGAATGGCAGATACACCTTAATAAACCGGATGGCCCATTGCTTTGTAAGTCTGCTGTCATTGAAACACGTGGAAGATGGAAGGAAGCTACCATGCATTTTGCTCCCATTGCTGGTAAGTACAATTTATATTTAACCTATAACAGTACGCAATTAAAAATACCGGAAGAAACAGGAATGCAATTCGATTGGTTCTATTTTACAAATCCTTTCCCAAGTAGACCCTATACTGGTGCAGATACTTCTTATAAATTTTATGTGGAATTATTAGAACCCAGCTTCGTAACTACTACTCCGGTAATGATGGATAACCCCAAGGAATTATTCCGTGCTACCCATGTTTTTGAAAGGGGTAATTGGTTGGTAAAAGGAAAAGAAGTTGTGCCAAATGTTCCTGCTTCTTTGGGAGGCTTGCCTGCAAATGCTCCTAAGAATAGATTGGGTATGGCCATGTGGTTAACCGATAAAAAAAATCCATTAGTGTCGCGCACTATCGTGAATAGAATTTGGGAACAATTTTTTGGTATTGGTCTTGCCGAAACCCTGGAAGATATGGGTACACAAGGCATTGCACCTACGCATCGGGAACTGTTGGATTATATGGCCTGGAAGCTGATGTACGAATACAAATGGGATCTGAAAAAATTGATCAAAGAAATTTCAATGAGTGCTGTGTATCGCCAAGACTCCAGGCTCAATAAAGAAGCAAAAGAAAAAGATCCTACCAATAAATGGTATGCACGCGGACCAAGAGTTCGTTTATCTGCCGAAGAAATCAGAGACCAGGCATTGATGGTGAGTGGATTAATGAGTGAGAAAATGTATGGCCCTGGTGTAATGCCTTTTCAACCGGAGGGAATTTGGAATTCACCATGGAATGGTTCTTATTGGAAAACAAGTGAAGAAGGAAATCAGTATCGCAGATCATTATATACTTATTGGAAACGTTCTGCACCTTATCCTTCTATGTTAAGTTTCGATGCAACTAGCAGAGAAGTTTGTACTGCCCGCAGAATTAGAACCAATACACCTTTGCAGGCATTAACTACTTTAAATGATTCCGTATTTATTGAAGTGGCCAAACACTTTGCTGAACGCATTCAATCTATGAGCATCAAAGATAAAAATGCACAGATCACAAAGGGTTATGAATTAGCTATGCATCATGCCATTTCAGATGACAAAAGAAAAGCCTTTGAAAAATTATATGATAAAGCATTTACCCAATTCAAAGAAGATAAAAAGAAATTAATCGCAACTACAGGACCAGAAAAACAAACAGCAGAAAATGCTGCTTTAATTATTGTGGCAGAAGCTTTGTTGAATACGGATGAATTCATCACAAAAAATTAGAATGAGTAGAAATAATCAACGCATCATACTAGAAGCAAATGCACAAACCATGCAACAGCTTACGCGTAGACATTTCTTTCAGGAATGTGTAACGGGTATGGGTGCAATGGCTTTGGGATCTGTATTGGGTGGTTGTAACTGGCTTGGTTCGAAAGATCCTGGTTCCTTAATTCATTCAAACCCATTGATAGCGCATGCTCCACATTTTGCAGGAAAAGCAAAATCAGTGATTTATTTGCATATGGCCGGTGCGCCTTCTCAATTAGAGTTGTTTGATTTTAAACCCGACTTAATGAAGCTCGATGGGCAGGATTGTCCGCAATCATTATTAGAGGGAAAAAAATTCGCATTCATTAGAGGTGTACCTAAAATGATGGGCCCTCAGGCATGCTTTCAACAATATGGACAAAGTGGTGCATGGATCTCAGATCACTTACCACATTTATCTACGGTTGCTGATGAAATTAGTTTTTTAAAAGCCGTACAAACAGATCAGTTCAATCATGGCCCTGCACAATTATTAATGCATACAGGTACACCCAGATTGGGTAGACCTTCAATGGGTTCTTGGGTAACTTACGGACTAGGTTCTGAAAATAATAATCTACCTGGATTTGTGGTGTTAACGTCGGGCGGAAAAAATCCAGATGCGGGTAAAAGCGTTTGGGGTAATGGGTTTTTACCATCTGTGTATCAAGGGGTACAATGCAGAACAGAAGGTGATCCTGTGTTATTTTTAAAAGACCCTGCTGGCATGGATAGGGATTTGCGTAAAGCTTCTATTGATGCCATTAATGAAGCAAATAAATTAACCTACGAAGAGTACCAGGATCCAGAAACGGTTTCGCGAATTGCACAATATGAAATGGCCTATCGTATGCAAATTGAAGTGCCCGAAACCATGAACATAAATGATGAGCCTGCGTATATACACGAGATGTATGGTACAAAACCTGGAGAAGCCTGCTTTGCAAATAATGTTTTGCTGGCGCGTAAACTGGTTGAGAAAGGGGTTCGATTTGTACAGTTATATGATTGGGGATGGGATAGTCATGGCACCGAAGAAAATTTAGCCATCGATTATGGATTTGTAAATAAATGCAGGGCCACCGATAAGCCCGTAACCGCTTTGTTATTAGATCTGAAACAGCGTGGATTACTTGATGAAACATTGGTTGTCTGGGGTGGCGAATTTGGAAGAACGCCCATGCAAGAAAATAGAGACGGCAAGAAAAATCCTTTCAAAGGAAGAGATCATCATACAGAAGCATTTACTATTTGGATGGCTGGTGGTGGAATAAAAAAAGGGTTTAGTTATGGAGAAACAGATGAAATTGGGTATAGTGCCATCAGTGGTAAAGTAACCGCATTCGATATCCAAGCTACTATCTTACATCAACTAGGATTTGATCATGAAAAATTAGTGTATCCATTTCAGGGAAGGTCATTCCGTTTAACAGATGTGCATGGAAGAGTGATTAACGAAATAGTTGCTTAAAAACACAAGTGGATCTTATGAGTTTAAATCGAAGAAAATTTTTATCTATGGCAGGAACAGCAGCAGCTCTAGTATCAAGTTCATGGGAATCACTCATGGCAAATACGCCCAAATTTAAAATGCCTCCTGATTTTAGTATTAAGATCATGGGAACAAACTGGGGTATTGAAGGAACAGTGGATGCGTTTTGTGAAAAAGCAAAAGCCGCAGGATACGATGGTATTGAAATGTGGTGGCCGGGTGATAAGAATGCACAAGACGCATTATTTGATGCATTAAAAAAATACCAACTGGATATTGGTTTTTTATGTGGGGTAGGTGATACTGATCCGCAAAAACATGTATTGGCTTTCAAACATATGATAAGTATATGTGCTTATCAAAAAAATCAAAGACCGCTATATATCAATTGCCATTCTGGTAAAGATTATTTTCCCGAAGAATACAATAATGAAATCATTCAACACACAATTGACCTTGCAAAAGAAACTGGTTTAACTATTTGTCATGAATCACATCGTTCGAGGATATTATTTGCGGCACATGTTGCTAAAAAATATATTCAGCGATTTAATCAGCTTCGCATGACGCTCGATATTTCGCATTGGTGTAATGTGCATGAATCTTTATTACATGATCAGGAAGAAACTGTGCAGTTAGCATTAACCAGGGTCGATCATATTCATGCTAGAGTAGGACATCCAGAAGGTCCTCAGGTAAGCGATCCCCGGGCACCTGAATGGGAAGAAGCAGTAAAGAGGCATTTAGAATGGTGGGATAAAGTAGTAGCATTAAAAATAAAATCAGGTGCAAAACAGTTAACCATATTAACCGAGTTTGGTCCCCCAGATTACATGCCTACACTGCCTTATACAAGACAACCATTAGCCGATCAATGGGCTATTAATGTGCACATGATGCAATTGCTTAGAAAAAGATATCAAGCTTAAACCAAGAATCGAATGCTTTTTATTATCACAGATTTTGTTGCACATTTCCATCCGGTATTGGTACATCTTCCTATTGGAATATTATTATTGGCCATCTTATTTCATTGGTTAAGTACAAAAGAAAAATATTCCGGTCTATCAATTGCCATCCCCATTGCGTATCTAACAGGAGCCATCACTGCGATTCTTTCTTGCATTACGGGTTATTTATTATCTGGTTCTGGTGAGTATGATGAAACCACTTTGAACCTGCATCAATGGTTGGGTATACTGGTAGCATTTGTTTCCGCTTCAGGATATTTATTTTCTCGTACAAATAATGTGCAACAATTGAAATGGGTTTCTATAGCATTGGTTTTGTTACTTACGGTTACGGGGCATTTAGGTGGAACACTCACACATGGTGAAGGATATTTGTGGAAAGGATTATCTGAATCAAAAAAAGATTCTGCAGCGGCTGTAAAATTAATTGCTAATGCCCAGGAAGCGATAGTTTATAAAGATATCATACAGCCGATGTTGCAACAGAAATGTTATAACTGTCACGCTGCTACCAAACAAAAAGGTGGGTTAAGATTAGATTCAGAAGAGTGGATGATGAAAGGCGGGAAAAATGGTAAAGTATTAGTGAGTGGAAATATTGATAGCAGTGAAGTATACAAGCGAATTATATTAGATCCTTTAGAGGAAAAACATATGCCACCCAAAGGCAAATCGCAACTCTCAGAGCAAGAAAGGGTATTGTTACAATGGTGGATTGCATCGGGTGCAGACTTTACCAAAAAGTCGAAGGAGTTTGCTCAAACAGCTTCCATTAAAATAGCATTGAGTGCTTTAGAAAAATCGGAAGTTGTTATTACAAAGCGATCGGATATTCCAGAAGCGGAAATTTCAAAAGCGAGTGAAAGTAGGTTAAAATCGCTCAGAAAAAAATCTGTAACCATTTTTGAAATATCAGCCAATAGTAATTGGCTTAGTGCCAACTTTGTGAATTGTACTAAATGGGATGCGGATATAGAAAAACAAATGGGTTCTTTAAAAGACCAATTGATCTGGCTAAAAATACCTGGGGCTCAATTGCAAGAGAGCTCCTGGAAAACAATTGCTGGATTAACCAATTTAAGAAGGCTAAGTGCAGAACATTCTAATATTACTGATAAAGAGTTGGCTCAGCTTACTGCGCTAAATCAGTTGCAATATGTAAACCTGGTAGACACTAAAATAACGGTGAAAGGATTGATGCAATTGAAGGGGATTTCAAATCTTACCAATATCTATATTAGTAGAACAGGTATTGGTTTACAAGACTTCAAAATAGTACAAACAAATTTCCCCAAAGCGGTGATAGATACTGGTGGATACACTGTGCCATTTATTGCTACAGACACGCAACAACTGCATCCTAAGGAGAAGTAACCACCCCAGCTGTATGCCGAGTCCGGAATAAGCGTCCCCTCCATTGCATGCAATGGAGGGGAAATCTATTTTTTTAAAATCTATTTCTCCTCACTCCTCACTCCTCACTCCTCACTCCTCACTCCTCACTCCTCACTCCTCACTCCTCACTCCTCACTCCTCACTCCTCACTCCTCAC
>JANYEA010000025.1 GCA_025363385.1 Bacteroidota bacterium
TGTACTTCTTTTTTAGAAAATCTTAATGCCGAATAAGGGATCTTCATTTCTACAACCCATCCATCTTTTTGAATGGTTACTTTACTTTCCCACACGGCGTCCCAACTATAGTCGGTTGGCAATCCGAACTGAGAAACCCTGTTAGCCACTAATCTGCCATCGGTTTGCACATTTCTAGCTGTTACTAAAAATTGATATCCATTTTGATTATCGTTATAGGTATCAAAAAATACACTAAAATAATCTATATCCTGACGTTGTTCTCCGTCACGGGCAGTAAGTTGTTTGCGTATTTTTTTAGGGTCATCGAACAAATAGGCACCCACATAAATTGCCTGATCACTATATAATACACGAACAATGGTAGGATGTTTTGCAATTGCCCCATAGTTCGGACTATTTTCGATAAAGCTATCCGCAATGGCAGCTTGGCTCCAAACGGATTCATCTAATATCCCGTCAATTTTTATAGGAGTATTTATCTTGAATGCTTCTAAGTTTTTCTCTTGAGCCTGCAGAACATTGTACAAAAGACATAAACATAAAATAGGCAGTATTTTCTTCATAATCAGGCAGCAAATCTAAAGAAATGAGATATAAACTATGATGAAAATGGATAAATGGTGTCTTAAAAATAAAAAAAACAGCCTAAGCAGGCTGTTTTAAATAAAATCGTATTACTAATTAAACTTCTTTTTTAAGGTGGTTACTTGTTCTTGTAAGTTATTCACCATTCCTGCTAGTTGATTCACGTCCCAACGTGGACCCAAATTTGCCTTTTGCAGGATATAAACTGCTTTCCAGACTTCTAATACGTCTTCAGCACTTACAAAATAAGGCTCGTATTGTGGATTATCGCTAATCATTGTAAGCTTATCCTTTGCCCGATTGTTTTTCATCACTCGTTTATAAACAACACCTTCATTGCGAGATAATACCACGTAAGTATTACTATTTTTCAATTCTTCCAGATCATCCACCTTTTCACCCACAATGACACTTCCACTTGGAGTGGGCAACATACTATCACCTACTATTTCAAATGCTCGGTATTGACCGGGTGCTAGCATGGGGAGAGTGAATGTATTTAGTTCATCTACAAATTCCGGATCAGCATAGCCCGCTAAATAACCAGCAGCGGCTTTTACAGGTACAAATCTTATAGAAGCTATTTCAGCATCCATTTTCATCATCCTTCGCTTTTCAAGGTAATTTCCCCCACTGGAATCCGAAGCAAGGTCTTTAAATAGGAAATCTTCGAGGCTCAGTTTAAAAATATTACTGATGGCCTCCATCACTTCCAGCCTTGGTTCTGCACGTTCTTCTTCATAAGCACCAACCAACGACCTTTTGATTTTGAGCTTGTTGGCAAACTCTTCCTGTGTCCAACCACGCAATTTGCGTAGGTACTTCAAATTTTTCCCTGCGTTTGACATAACTAACTGATTTAGCCGCAAAATACTAATATTTTTAGTTATTCCAAATTTATTTTCTTTTCCCTAGAACATTTTCTCAATCACCCCCATTTCACTTTTCACATTTCACTTTTCGCTTTTCGCTTAACTTGCAGCCATGTCGAAAGCAAAGAAAATCAATGAGCCGATCATACTGATCACTAATGATGATGGAGTAACTGCTCCAGGGATTAAAGCCTTAACAGAAGCTGTAATAGGATTAGGCAAAATATATGTGGTTGCCCCGGATAAACCACAAAGTGGTATGGGACATGCCATTACCATTGGACATCCTCTTCGCTTATCTAAAATAAACGGAATTGCTGGTGTAGAAACTTATAGCTGTAGTGGAACCCCAGTAGATTGTGTGAAACTAGCTGTAGATGTAGTGTTGCATGGCAAACCCGACATCTGTATTAGTGGAATAAATCACGGAGCCAATCATTCGATCAATGTAATTTATTCAGGTACCATGTCTGCTGCTTTGGAGGCTTCTATTGAAAGCATCCCTAGTATTGGATTTAGCCTATTAGATTTTAGTATTGATGCAGATTTTTCTGCTGCAAAGACCTACGCAAGAAAAATTGTAGAATTTGCTTTAAAAAACAAAAATTTAGATAAGCATTTATGTTTAAACGTAAATATTCCAGCAGTTGAGCAAAAAATGATCAAAGGGATTAAAGTTTGCAAGCAGGCTTATGCTAAATACGAAGAAAAATTTGATGCCAGAAAAGATCCTCATGGAAGAAAATATTATTGGCTTACAGGAGAATTTAAAAACTTCGATAAGGCAAAAGACACAGATGTATGGGCTTTGAAAAATAATTATGTGAGTGTAGTGCCTGTACAATTCGACCTTACAAATTATGAGTTGAAAACCAAACTTGAAAAAAAATTAAGCTCCTAATGTTTAAAAAAGACGACCTGAAACTCGGTTTAATAATGGGTTTTATAACCCCTGTGATTGGAATGTTTGCCTATTATTTTATACAGTTCCGGTTATTTACACTCAAAGAATTCTTTACTGTAATGCTGGAACAAAAATCCTTGATGTCTGGAATCATTAGCATTTCATTAATAGCCAATGCAGTGGTATTTACCATTTTCATCAATAAACAAATCGACAAAACTGCCCGGGGTATTTTTATTGCCACATGTTTCTATGCATTAGTGGCATTAGGAGTAAAATGGATTCTTTAATTACCATATAAAAGTAGCCACAGAACCTGCATCCAAGCTTGTAGTTACCCACTTCCCGTTACTTTTAATATTGAAGTATTCAGTAGTTGTACTTTCATTTTCTACAATCAATACCGTTTTCCCAGCTGCTGTTTTAAATGCCACATTATTTAAATTTCCAGAAGCATTACTGGCAATTCTAATCGAGCCAGTTGGTACAAATTTAGATGCGTGTGCAACTATATAAAAAGCTACATTTTTTGAATACGAACTAGCACTATTAATTGTAATGGCTCCTTTGCATTGTGTGCAACCACCTGTAGTGTGCGGGCCGAAATTTGCATCATTTGCCAGATTCCATTCAAGTGCTACTTTACTCCAATTTAGCATGGTGCCTATAATCACATTTTTGACATGCCATTTTAAATCTCCCCCAAAATCACCTGTACTGGAAGTCCATTGTTCTGTAAAATATAATCCTTTATCAGGGTGCGCAGAATGAACACTGGAAAGCGCATTGATATTTCCTCCATACAAATGAAAAGCAGAGCCAGCTATATATTGTTTAGCTGCCTCATCATTTAAAATGGAAACCGGATATTCGGGTTTGTCGCAATTATGATCGTAAATAATAATTTTCGCATTGATGTTTGCAGCTAGAAATGCTGGTCCAAGATTATTTTTAATAAAATTGCTTTGCTCAGAAGCTAACATCAACAAACTCGGATTATTAGCTGGATTTAAGGGCTCATTTTGTGGTGTAATGGCATCAATGGTAATCCCCTCTGCCTTCATAGCCTGAATATATTTTACAAAATACTTTGCATACACATCATAATTAACGGTTTGCAAACTTCCTCCGATGGTGCTATTATTATCTTTCATCCAAACAGGTGGAGACCATGGACTGGCCATGATTCTGATATTCGGATTAATCAGCAGGATTTCTTTTAATAGAGGAATTAAATAATCTTTATCGGGGGAAAGACTAAAATTTGAAAGCGTTGGATCAGTCTGTCCTGCAGGCATATCATCATAAGAAAAAGTATTCGCATTCAAATCTGATGCACCCAAACTAATTCTCAGATAATTTACAGCAATTCCATTGTCCCCATTGCCAAATAGTTCTTGTAGCAATTGAGCCTTCATACTTGCATTTAAAGAACTAATTACTTGTGCACTTCCACCTGTTAAGGTATATCCAAATCCTTCAATGGTTTGTTTAGTTTGAGAATCGTCAACTTGAATCGTTTGATTTGTATTGGCAACTGTATCAAAATGTAGAACCACATTTTGTTTTACCAGCTTCACAGATTGATCAGATTTAGTGAGCCAGAAATCCATATCATTTGACATAACCACTGGTGGCACTGGCGTTGGAATAGAAGGTGCTGTTCCAGACTTAGGAGAACAATTAAAAACAAAACTGATAAAAGTTGTTAAAAAGAAATTCATGCTAATACGTTTGTTCATTTTTTACCATTAATCAGATTACCTCATGCAATACATAGGTAACTCTTTTATAAAATGCTATTTTGAAATAATGATTAAAGCTAAGCCAATGATGTAAAGTAATAACATGATGTTAAGCATAGACTTTGTATCCTTGGTGGCTTTATCAAATTCTTTCCAAACATAAATTCCCCAAATGGCTGCAACTACTGTGGCACCTTGCCCGAGGCCGTAAGAAACAGCAGGCCCAGCTTTTCCAGAAGCGATAATATTTAAAGACATTCCTATACTCCAAATTGCCCCTCCAAGAATTCCTACCAAATGATCTTTTAGTTTTCCAGAAAAGTAGGTTTTCATTTTAATGGGTTCGCCAGAAAATGGACGCCACATCTGCAGACTGTTAAATACAAAACTGCTTGCAACAACTCCAACAGCAAAAAACACCAACGCCGTATATGGAGTTAATTTTCCAGGTTCCGGAATATTGAAACTATGCACCATAGAATCAGCTACATACTTATAAAATAAACCCATTAATGCGCCACTCACTATTGACAATATCAATCCTTTCTGAGATACTTTAGCAGATGAATTGTATTGCATTTTTTGATATGCCCTAGCATTCAGAATAATAGCCATTACAATCAGTGCCACACCTGCAAAAATTAACACAGGATTACCTTGGGGATTTGCCAAATAATTGATCACAACTCCCAACACCAATGCAATACCAATACCTACAGGAAATGCTACCGACATACCTGCAATACCAATTGCTGCTACCAACAAAATATTGGCGAGGTTAAAAACAATTCCACCAATAACGGCAGATTGCAAGTTTCCAATTTCTGCCTGATGTAAATCATTTAGAAACGATCTTCCCTCTGCCCCATTACTTCCAATGGTAAATGCCAATAAAATGGTAGTGATTAAAATACCGATACCATAATCCCAATAAAGTAATTCAAAACGCCATTCTTTACTTGTTAACTTGGTAGTATTTGCCCAAGAGCCCCAGCATAACATGGTTACCACACAAAGTAAGATGGCCAAGCTGTAATTTTCTACTATAAACATGGGTTTCAATTTATTGGATACTATTATTTATTAGAATACACGATAAGATCTTTCAACTGAAGGCTTGCAATCTTATCGGGATTTAAAATTTTAATTTTCACAAGATGCTTTCCTTGAGACAAATTGAAATTTGAATACAATTCATTTCTTCTGAGTCTAAAATTATACGGCATACTGAACAGTTCTTTTTTACCATCAATATCCATTTCAACTTTAAATGCATAATTGCCAGTAGTTCCCCACTCGTTCGACATGGTTGAATGAATCACCATTCCATTTCCTTCAAATTCAAACTGGTAACTGTTTTTAACTTCCTCACTATTCCATCCCAGCCATTTTCTTTGTACAGGTTTTAATCCAGCAAAAGATTCTTCAAAAACAACCGGCTTAGGTTGCTGATAAACCATTGTAATCATATCTCCGTTTACAACGCCGCCATTTTTCTGAAGCATTTGAGTAGCGTGTTTATATCCTAATTCATACATGCGTTTCAATGAAATATTCGTGTACACAAAATTACGGTTTGCCACTTCCTTCAAATTATCTTTCCAGTAATCAGGAATCTTATCAAAGCCCAACATGGCTCCCAGAATTCCACCAGCAGTGGAAGGATTACAGTCTGCATCCTGACCGCATCGTGTTGCAATTTCAACCGTTTTACCAAAGTCTCCTTGCCCATACAATAATCCAATTAACACATAGGCACTATTTACCCTTGCACTAATATCAAAAGGCATAAATACACCTTCAGGGCAAGCAATATCTTCTGTCCATTTTCGCTGAATTTCAAACCATGTTTTTTTCCAATCGTTCGGGAATTGTGTATGCCAGTTAATCACATCCTGCATACAGGTACGATACTTACTTTTTAAAGGAATTGATTTAAGTGCTTCTGAAACAACGAAATTAATATCGTTACTTACAAAGGCCAGGCTGTACATATTTGCTACATACACACCACCATAATATCCCTCTCCATAGTTCATGATATGACCTACTTTATCACAAAGTAATGAAGCGGCATTACCCATACCTGGATGCATTAATCCTGCGAAATCGGCTTCAATTTGAAAATCAATATCATCAGCATGCGGATTATTTTTCCAGAATCCAGAGGCAGGAGCTTTCATCCCATTTAAAATATTATATCGCCCCGTTTGATTTGCATGCCACAAAGGATATGCTGCATTTGCAAAAGCATTTGCAAAAGAATCTACTGGCGCATCCACCCCATATTTTTCAATTACATCTACAAAACTTAGATCCATATAGATATCGTCATACAATCCAGGTTCAAGATCAAAATAGCGTTTAACCTGACCATCGGGCCAGGGAATTTTTTGGTAATCATTGATGAGGGTCCCTAAATAATGAAATTCATACGGACCACCATAAGTAACACCAATTGTCTTGCCAGCCCAACCACCTTTGATCTTATCTTGCAAACTTGCTTTAGTGATACTGATTTTTTGTAGATCAACCAAAGCATTTTGTTTTTTCACTTGCGCGAACAATGGCAATGCAATAATGCAAGCAACATAAAGGAGATATTTTTTCATCGATTGTATTTTATAAATTGATTTCGTTTCTAAAGGGAATGGAAGCTTGTGCACCCATTCTGGTAACAGAGAGTGAAGCAGCTGCAATAGCAAATCTAATCGCCTCTTCCCAGTCTTTTCCTTCTGTTTTGGCAACTGTTAATGCTCCACAGAAAGTATCGCCAGCTGCAGTTGTATCAAGCGCCACTACAGATGGTGCTGGAATTAAAAATTCTTTATACGCAGATTTGAAATAGGCACCTTGCTTACCCATTGTAATGATCACATGGCTCACCTCTTTTTGCAATAGTGCTTCAGCGGCCATTGATGCGGATTCGAGATCGGTTACTTGTATTCCTGTTAACATGCTTGCTTCCGATTCATTTGGCACTAGCAGAAACAAACCATTCAGTATCTGATCGCTTAATGGTTGTGCAGGCGCGGGGTTTAAAATCACATGCGTTCCGTTCAATTTAGCTGCAACAATTACTGCTGTAATTGTTTCAATCGGAATTTCTAATTGCATTAATATAAATGATGTATCCTTTAAACCTGCAATCGAATTCACATCATCTACATTCAGTTTCGCATTAGCACCGGGCGCTACTACAATACTATTCTCCCCTTCGGAATTTACTATAATCAATGCAGTTCCTGAAGGAGCAGTATCATCAATAAAAACATGACTAGTATCAATATTTTCATTAGTTAATCCATCCAATGTTTGTTTTCCAAAAATATCGTTCCCCAATTTTGCAACAAATGAAACATTGCCACCAAGTCTTGCAGCAGCAACTGCTTGATTCGCACCCTTGCCTCCTGCATTCATGAAAAATACACCACCCATTTTTGTTTCACCGGGTTTGGGATGCTGGTCGGTTTTCACAACCATATCGGTATTGGCGCTTCCGACTACAATTATTTTTTTCATACTGTTTTAGTTAATCAATTCAAAACTATCTTTAACCCTTATATCTCTGGAGGAAGATCCAATCATGATATCAAAGTCTCCAGGCTCAGCTACCCAATTCAATAGTTGGTTATAAAAAGAGAGTTTTTGTTTATCGATTTTAAATTGAATGACTTTGCTCTCCCCGGCTTTCAAAGAGGTCTTTTTAAAATCTTTCAATTCCTGAACTGGCCGAACAATTGAACCCACTCTATCTCTCAGGTATAATTGTACCACTTCATCACCATCATATTTTCCTGTATTGGCAATGGTTACAGAAACTTCAATGGTTTCTGTTTGTTTGATTTTCTTCTTACTTAATTGAAGTTTGCTGTATTCAAAACTGGTATAGCTTTTACCATATCCAAATTCGTATTTAGGGAAAATGGAGAGGTCGTTATAAGAAGAATTATAGATTCTATTTTTATCATCTGTTGCCGGGCGACCTGTGCTGAAATGACTATAATAAATCGGAATTTGACCAACAGAAACAGGAAAACTCATCGGCAATTTTGCAGATGGATTCACATCACCGAATAACACATCAGCAATAGCATTGCCCGCTTCGCTACCCAACCACCAAGTGTATAATATGGCCGTTGCATGATCTGCAGTATAATTAAACACAAGTGGTCTACCGGTATTAATTAAAACCACTACTGGTTTTCCTGTAGCTAATAATTCTTTTAATAAATCTTCTTGAACACCTGGAATACCAATATTAGAGCGACTCTTCGCCTCTCCGGTCATATCTCTTCTTTCACCAATACTTAAAACAACCACATCGGATTGTTTTGCTATTGCAATAGCTTCCCCAAAACCTGATTTATCATCCCCCTCAATTTCACAGCCTTTTGCATAGAGCAGATTTGTAGTAGCGCCAATCTTATTTTTCAAACCCTGCCATTGTGAAACGATATGTTCAGAATCAACACCGGGCACTTCTACATCCCAGAAACCTTTATTTTGTTTTAGGGCTTTTACAAGTGGACCAATGAAGGCAATTGTCTTCGTATTTTTTGAGAGCGGCAAAATATTGTTTTCGTTTTTCAATAACACAATACTCTTGGCAGCAACTGATCTTGCAATCCTAGTGTGTTCCGGATTATTCAAAGCCGCTTTTTCCCTTTCTTCATTGCAGTATTTAAAAGGGTCGTCAAATAATCCCAATTCAAATTTCTTTAATAAAATTCTTCTTACTGCATCATCAATCAAAGCAATCGGTACTTTTTTATCAGCTACCAATTTGGCCAAACTATTTTTATAATTCCGGCTTTCCATATCCATATCACTTCCCCCGGTAATGGCGCTTAGTGCCGCTTCATAACCATCTTTCACATTACCATGATTGATCATCTCTCCTATCGAACCCCAATCGCTCACTACAAAACCTTTGAATCCCCATTTACCTTTTAAAATAGTTCTTTGTAAATAAGCATTACCTGTTGCAGGCACGCCATTTAAATCATTGAAAGAATTCATGAATGTAACAGCACCCGCATCAAGCGCGGCTTTAAAAGGAGGTAGGTACACTTCCCATAATAAACGATCGCTCATGTCAACCGAATTATAATCCCTACCGCCAATGGCAGCACCATAAGCAGCAAAATGTTTGACGCAAGCCATCATCGAATTCAAATCACCTAAACGATTTCCTTGAAAACCTTTTACCCGAGCAGCGGCAATTAAAGAACCTAGATAAGGATCTTCACCAGCGCCTTCCATTACACGTCCCCAACGAGGATCACGCGCAATGTCTACCATGGGTGCAAAAGTCCAATGCAAACCACTAGCGCTCGCTTCCGTTGCAGCAACTCTGGCCGAAGATTCTATAGCATCCAAATCCCAACTCGAAGCTTCTCCTAAGGGTATGGGAAATGTTGTTTTATAACCATGAATAACGTCTTGTCCGAATAATAAAGGAATTTTCAAGCGGCTCTGCATGGCCACTTTCTGCCAGCTGCGTGTACGGGCAACGCCAACACAGTTTAACAAGGACCCAACCTGACCACGTTTGATCTGACCGATTTTATCATTGTCTTGTGTAACCGGACCTGTAGCGGCCTGATCATCGTTGTATTGATTTAGCTGACCGATCTTTTCTTCAAGGGTCATTAAGTGTAGAATCGAATCAACTTTCTGTGCTAATTTTTTTTTCTGCGCATATAGCGAACTAATAGATAAAGATAATAATAGGGAGGCGCCTATTATTTGAAGGAACTTTCTTGACATACAATCGTTTTGGCTTAATAATTATCAGACCTACCAATTGCATCATCCAGAACTGGCAGGCCGAGTTCTAAATTTAATTGAATTCCACAAAAAAGCCTTGGAAAAGTTCCAAGGCCGTATTTTTCAAAACAACATTATTCTTTTGCATTAATTCTTTTGTAGCAAACTGTCATTTTGCACTTTAAAAAGCTTAATAGAAGGCGCAGAATTTAATTCCGTTGATTTCTTCGTAACAACTTCAATTACTCCAATACCCTCCTCAACCCCAAATTTGTTCACCGCCTTTTCTCCTTTCCAAATATTTACAGTTGTAATCTGCTTGGGATCAATTTTGTGCATGGCAACTGAATCTACTTTCACACCATCAACATAATACACTGTATTTTTAGGAATTGGATTTGTAGTTGGCCCTATAATTTTTACCGGATCTTTTATAGCATTTTTAGAAGTAATCAAGATCACACCATTTTTGCCAGCATCCCCATATACAAATGTTGCGGATTCATTTTTCAATACTTCTATTTTCTCTATGGAATTTGGATTGATTTTATTGATATCAGAATTTGGCTGAACCTTTCCATCCAAAATGATTAGAGGGTTCTTTCCAGTTTCACGAAAAATAACCGAATCTGAAACCAATACATATGCCTTGTTATTAATGGAATCTTTTGCTCTTATAATTACTGTATCTAAAACATTTTTGTATAAATGCTGCTCAGCAGATGCTAAATAGGATTGCACCCCTTCTAAAATACTAAGTGCAAATTTTTTCTGATAACCCTCATCCAACATCAATTTCAAGTCTTCTTGGTTAGTGATAAAACCGGCTTCAATTAAAACAGATGGGCATTTTACAGCTTGTAATACCCAGATTCCTGCATTCCTGCTTTTAATACCAGAAAAATGATTGAAGTCTTTAATGGAGTTCGCCAATTCGTTTGCAAAAATTGCATTTGCATTATAATTCACAGCTTTCTCCTTATTGGCAATATACATTACAACGCCCTTTGCAGGGTTTTCTGTCTTATTTCCATTTTCATGGCGAATAGGTTCTGCATTATTACAATGCAATGAAATAAATAGATCTGCTTTTTGTGCATTGGCAAAATCTGCTTTTTCTTGAACAGAATTGAACACATCGGTTTCTCTTGTAAGAATAATTTTAATATTCGAATTGGTGCTGGCCGCTTTTACAGCTTTTGCAAATTGCAATGTAAGTTCTGCTTCTGAAACTTTTGTAGATAGTGAAAGTGCCCCATGGTCTGTTCCTCCATGACCAGCATCAATTACAACTATATAAGTCTTGTTTAAATTAAATGAGCGCCTAAGTTGTAATGTTGGGATCGTTTGATTTCCATTAATCTTGTCAGCAACAGTTTCCATCAAAGTGCCTATAGATAAGGGTTGGGCATGATCGATTCCTTTACTTCTAAAAGCAAAGAGTACAACTACTATTGCCAGTAAAGGCAGAATAACTAGTCTACGTAAGTAAGAGAATCTTGGATTTTTATTATTTGTGATCATTTGTAATCTTCTTTTAATTGGTGAATAGAAAAATGGGGTGGTGAGTAAAAACTGCTGCTGCGGATAGGCCGCCGTTAAAAGTAATTGTGCCAGTGAAGCGCTATCACCATTTTGCACAGACTTTTTATCTGCAATAAACTCGTGAATCATTTCCATCTCTTTTTTTAAGAGCCAGAATAAAGGATTAAACCATCCTGCCACTAGTACCACTTGAATCAGCACTTTATCGATGCTGTGTTTTTGTTGTACATGTGTTAACTCATGCTCTAGCATTTTTTTGCCCGCATCGCTTCTCAGGTCGATCGCTTCGTGCCAGAATATATATCGAAAGAAAGAAAAGGGCGTCCCCTTTACTTGGGTGAGAATGAGGTACACATCTCCTACATTTTTGCAGGAATGTTTTTTGAGTAACACAAATAGTCTTATTAAACCAATTATCAATAATCCCATCATGATTGCCGCAACTAGAAAATAAGAAGCAATGGCAAAGCCTTCCCATGTAAACTGGTAACTATTTTTAGCAAGGTTTGCATCGATCTCAGAATTGTTATCTGCAACAATGGATAAGAAATTAATTACTTGTGCGTCGCTACTCACGGGTTTTGCAAACTGTATTTTGATTAATGGAATTATCCATGATAATAGCAATACGCTTATTAAATAAAAGCGATTATACTGATGAAACTTTTTATCGCGTAGTACCAACCAATAATATCCCATCATTATAGCGCTGCAAAAAACAACTTGCAGAAAATAATATGCAGTAGATAGCATGTTGATTATTTTTTGTGTTTCTTAATTTCAGTCAACAACATTTCCAATTCCTTCACACTGATATCTTTTTGCTTTACCATAAAACTTACGGCTTCACTGAAGGATCCTTCAAAATATCCTTCCACCAAATTTCTAATGGAACTAGAAGAATAGGTTTCTTTAGATACCAAGGGATAATACTGATGCACTCTACCTATTGGCTTAACGCCAACAAATCCTTTATCCGTTAAGATTTTAATGATCGTTGCAACCGTATTAGAATGCGGTCTGGGTTCAGGTTGTGCTTCTACAATATCTTTTAAGAATGCTGCTTCCAATTTCCAGATACTTTGCATGATCTGTTCTTCGGCCTTGGTAAGTGGTTTCATCTTCAACTAATTTTATAGTTAGTCAAATGTATAAACTAATTATTTAGTTTTCAAACTATTTTTTTAGTTTTTGAAAAAAAACTTATCAAAGTACTCTCATCAATATCTTTGGCGGGTGAACTACTATATCATTTCAGGAGAAGCTAGCGGCGATCTCCATGGCGGCAATCTCATCAAAGCACTGAAAACACATGATCCTTCATCGACTATTCGTTGCTGGGGAGGCGATTTGATGCAGTCTGCAGGAGCTGAGCTAGTAAAGCATTACCGTGATCTGGCATTCATGGGCTTTGCTGAAGTGGTATCTAATTTGCCTACTATTTTCAAGAATATCCGGTTTTGCAAAGAAGATATTCTGTCTTTTCAGCCTGATGCTATAATCCTGATCGACTATCCTGGGTTCAATCTCCGCATTGCAGAATGGGCACATGAAAAGGGAATAAAAGTGATCTATTATATTTCTCCACAGGTTTGGGCTTGGAAAGAAGGCCGTGTGAAAAAGATGAAACAGATCATTGATAAAATGCTCGTGATTCTGCCTTTTGAAAAAGAATATTTTAAGGAAACATGGAATTGGGAGGTAGACTATGTAGGCCATCCCCTCATCGAAGCCATCGAGGACAAGAAAAAGGAATTGGGCTTTAGCAATAACCACCCTAAACCTGCAATTAAAAAAATTGCACTCTTGCCGGGGAGCCGTAAGCAGGAGATTGCTAAAAAATTACCCATCATGCTGGAAGTAGCGAAATCATTTCCAGACTATCAATTTGTAGTGGCGGAAGCACCCGGATTGGATGCTGCCTTTTATCAGCCCTTCTTAGCAGCCTATCAAAATGTAGCATCGGTTAATAATGCCACTTATCAGTTATTGCTAGAATCAGATGCAGCTTTGGTTACCAGCGGTACGGCAACTTTAGAAACGGCATTATTGGGTGTTCCTGAAATTGTATGTTATAAAGGAAGTAATATCAGCTATCAAATTGCCAAACGATTAATTAAGATCAAATACATTTCATTGGTGAATCTGATCATGGATAAATTAATCGTTACTGAATTAATCCAGGACGAATTGAATGTAGCGAATCTGGTAAAAGAATTGAATACCTTATTGAAGGATGTCAATCATCAAACACAACTTAAAGCAGACTATGAGGCTTTGTATGAAAAGCTTTCGAAAGGTGGACACGCATCTGACCAAGCAGCGAAAATTATCATTAAATTTCTCGGAAAATAATTAATTACTTGCGAATCATTGGCAGGATGAATGCTTTGAAGAGCATGATTAAGATTACAATCAGAAACATATAAATCGAAATCCGGTTCATGCCATGCATGTACTTAGTGAATTTAGATTCACCTTCCACTTTTTCTTTTTTTTTGATGAAGAGGTACTCTGCGATTTGATCTAAAAATTTCATATTGTTAAAAATATAGAAATTGAAATTATAAACAAATTCTATACTTATTTGTATTTATTTTTAATTATTAAGTCTTCCCATAAAGCTTATTACATGCTAAAAAAATGCTACCTACTTTTCATTAGTTTTTGTTTTTTATTTACTGCCAACGCACAGTTCGATGCATCCAAAATCGACATCGTACGAGACAAGTTTGGTGTTCCCCATATCTTCGGAAAAACAGATCCCGATGTGGCTTATGGCTTAGCCTGGGCGCATGCGGAAGATGATTTTAAAACGATCCAACAATCTTTATTAGCTGGAAAAGCCATATTGGCTAAGCACTTGGGCAAGAAAGGCGCTCAAATAGATTATGTGGTGCACCTACTTCGTATACCAGAATTGGTGGAGGAAAAATATGATACCGATCTGAGTCCAGATTTCAAAAGACTACTCGAAGGATATTGCGCTGGATTGAATGCTTATGCGCAGAAACATCCAAAGGAGATTCTTTTAAAATCTGCCTTCCCAGTTACGCCAAAAGATATGGTGCAATACTCGGTTTTGCAATTATGCATTTTATCAGGTGCCGATGGTGCATTGGCATCGATTTTTGGTGGAACAGTACCATTACTGGAAAATTACAAAACGCAGGGCAGTAATGCCATTGCTGTAAATAGTCTAAAATCTGCCGACGGACAAGTGTACCTCGACATCAATGCACACCAACCTCTGGAAGGGCCCGTTGCTTTTTATGAAGCGCATTTATGTAGTGAAGATGGATGGAACATCATTGGCGCTAATTTTCCCGGAGCACCTTCTATTTTACATGGTTGTAATGAATATCTAGGATGGGCACATACGGTTAATGCACCAGATAAATTAGATGTTTATCAATTAGAGATCAATACAGCCAATAAACTGCAATACAAATTCGATGGTAAATGGGAAACACTGGAAGAAAGAACTGCAAAACTAAAAGTGAAAGTTGCTGGTATTGTTTTACCTATTAGTAAGAAGACTTATTGGAGCAAATACGGTCCCACTGTGATTACCACCCGCGGAACTTTTTCTATTCGAATGCCTGCACAAATGGATATCCGTGGATTGGAACAGTGGTATCGGTTTAATAAGGCCAAAAACTTTACTGAATTCAAATCAGCATTGAATATGTTGGCCATCCCAGGATATAATATTGTGTATGCAGACAGATACGATACCATTTATTATTTGAGTAATGGCCGCATCCCTGTTAGAGATCCGAAATATAATTGGAAAACTACATTACCCGGAAATACCAGTGCTACTTTATGGACAGCCTTGCATCCGCTCACTGACTTGCCACAGGTATTACAGCCCAAATCTGGTTTCGTTTACAATACCAACCACTCTCCTTTTCATGCAACAGAAGGCCCCGATAATGCAGTAGTGAAAGACCCTACCATGGGTTATGAAACTTTAGAAAACAACAGAAGTATGCGTTTCGCAGAACTCATGGCAAAACATGATAAACTAAGTTATGAAGACTTTAAGAAAATTAAATTCGATCGGCAATACCCGAACAAATTTGCATTCCCATTTAATATCGATAGTATCTTTTTATTGAATGCCACAGAGCATCCTGAAATTGCCGACCTCATCAATCAATTAAATCAATGGGATAAAAATGCAGCTGCAGAAAGTATTGGCGCAGGCACATTTTTAATGGTTTATGATTCTTTGAGAAGTAAGCGAAATCAATATCAGCAAACAAAAATGTTATTCAAGGATCAAGCCATTGCAGTATTACAAGAAATCAAAGCAGACATGCTCAAAAATTTCGGGAAAACCGATTTGCAACTAGGCGATATTCAAAAATTAGTGAGAGGCGATAAAGTTATTCCGCAACCAGGCCTGCCCGATGTATTAGCTCCTATGTATTCTATCCCTTATAAAAATGGTATGGTGAAAGGTAACCAAGGCGATGCATATGTAGAATTGGTAAGATTTACTAAAGACGGACCAACCATAGAAACCATCAATAACTATGGTGCATCTTCAAAAAAAGATTCCCCCCATTATACCGATCAGATGGAAATGTATACACATCAGCAAACAAAGAAAATGACTTTGAATAAGAAGGAAGTCTATGCGAATGCGGAAAAGATATATCATCCAAATTAAGTGAAAAGTGTAAAGTCAAAATTCAAAATAAGGCCTTTTTATTTTTGAATTTTAACTTTTGAATTATATTATATGAAGCCTTTCAAATGCTGAGTAATTTGCACTGTCTCGATTATGAAACCATCATGCCCATAAGCCGAATCAATTTCAACGAGTTGCGCACTCGGCATATGTTCAGCAGTGAATCTTTGCTCATCTAAGGGACATAGAATATCGGTACTAATTCCAATGATCAGTGTAGGCAGCTGAATTGATTGCAATACTTTTATCAAATCACCACCACGGCATCTACCCAAATGATGGCTATCCATTGCCTTGGTTAATAACCAGTAACTAAAGGCATTAAAACGGTTTACCAATTTATCGCCCTGATAATTTAAATAAGAAGATGCTTTAAAATTGTCGATTTTCTCAGGATCCGGATCCGTTTGTTTTTCCTGAAAAGTACTATAATTTCGATAGGTAAGCATCCCGATAGCTCTTGCGGCTTTTAAACCCTTTGCTCCAGCTTTCTCATCTCTATCCTGCCAGGTACCATCTGCTTCTATAGCCAACCTTTGTGCCGTATGCACTGCTACACCCCAGGCACTTTCTGATGGTGAAGTGGCAATTAAAAATAATTTTTCAATCCTGTTCTTTTCCATCACACACCATTCCAAAGCCTGATAGCCACCCATGCTTCCGCCCATCATCAGGTGAATTTTTTCAATACCCAAATGCTTTCGAAGCAAAATATTTGCTTCTACCATATCCCGAATCGTAACTGAAGGGAAACTGGAATAATAGGGTTCACCTGTTGATGGATCGATGCTTAAAGGACCTGTAGAACCATAACATGAACCCAAAATATTGGATGCAACAATGAAATATTTCTTTGGATCAATTAAAAATCCAGGGCCAATTAACCCTTTCCACCAATCAGTTGGATCTGAGTTTGCTGTTAGGGCATGACAAATCCACACTACATTGTTTTTCGCTGCATTCAGCTCCCCATGCGTATGATAGCCAATTTCAATACCTGAAAGAGTCTTCCCATTTTCTAGAGCAAAGTCGTTCTTATATTCAAAAACCTTCATATCTATTTTTCCGTAATTAATCACAAAATAAGGGCATGGATAAATTACATTTGCATAAATCTTTAAAATGATCAGAATTGAGGTCTCAAGAACCATCGGCGAATATGGTTTTGAAGGAAAGGATAACTGTGGAAATAAGCTCCAAATGGATGCAGCTGTAGAGATTGGCGGACAAAACGCTGGTATCAGGCCGATGCAAACTCTTTTGATGGGCTTAGGTGGATGTAGTGGCGTGGATATTGTTTCTATCTTAAAAAAACAAAGACAGGATGTTCAATCTGTAAAAATGATCATCGAAGCAGAAAGAGAAAAAGATAAGGAACCCTCCTTGTGGAAATATATTCATGTCCGCTTTCAATTTAAAGGTGCAGTGGATGCAGATAAAGCAAATAAAGCATGCGCACTTTCTATTGATAAATACTGTTCCGTAGCAGCCACACTAAGGGCTTCGGGTGCTACCATTGAATGGACCTCAGAAGTGATCGATTAATTATTCAACTTTTTACAAAAAATTATATGCCTCATCAACAAACACAAGCCATCAGAATTCAAACAAAACGAACCAATGAAATGGAACATAGTACACCGATGTTCTTAACTAGTAGTTTCTGTTTCGATAACGCAGAAGAAATGCGCGCAGCTTTTGCGGATGAAAGTGATGATAATATTTATAGCAGATTTAGTAACCCAAACGTTAAGGAGTTTACAGACAAAATGGTGGCACTGGAAGGTGCAGAAGCCGGCTATGCAACAGCTTCAGGCATGAGTGCGGTTTCGGGATCTTTTATGGCACTCTTAAAACAAGGTGATCATTTACTTTCTTGTAATTCAATCTTCGGAAGTACACATACTGTAATTGCAAAATACTTACCAAAATTTGGGATCGAATATTCTTATGTTTCCGCGAATGCAACCGCAGCTGATTGGAAAGCTGCTATCAAACCAAATACTAAATTAATTTACCTTGAAACGCCTACCAATCCTGGACTTGAAATATTAGATCTTGCTATGATTGGTAAAATTGCTAAAGAAAATAATATCATTTTCATAGTAGACAATTGCTTTGCAACACCTGTAAACCAAAAACCAATTGATTTTGGAGCCGACTTAGTGGTACACTCTGCCACAAAGTGGTTAGATGGCCAGGGACGTGTACTTGGAGGTGTAGTAGTTGGTAAAAAAGAATTGATTAAAGATATCTATTTGTTCTGCAGAAGCACAGGACCAGCTCTTTCTCCATTTAATGCATGGGTATTGAGTAAAAGTTTAGAAACCTTGGATGTACGTATGGAACGTCATGCTTCTAATGCATTATACATAGCGCAACAATTAGAAAAACACCCTTCCATCCAATCCTTACGATATCCTTTCTTAACTAGCCACCCACACCATTCAATTGCCATCAAACAAATGCAAAACGGTGGCGGAATTGTTTGTTTTGAATTAAAAGGGGGATTAGTGGCCGGCAGAAAATTTCTCAACAATTTAAAAATGTTGTCGATGACAGCCAATCTTGGAGACACGAGAAGTATTGCTTCCCATCCTGCCAGCACAACTCATGCAAAGCTTTCAGAATCAGAAAGAGCAGCTGTGAATATTTCTGCAGGCTTAATCAGAATTAGTGTTGGATTGGAACATAAAGACGATATTTTGAGTGATATTTTACAAGCACTTTCATAAAAGAATTCCCAAGTAAAATATTATACAGATGGAACCATTATTGTAATGGCATTTGGAATAATCTTTACCTGAATTTCGTTCAATTTTCCAAGGTATTCACCATCCATTTGAAAATGGACTTTCTTTTTCGTCTTGATCAAAAGTTGTGAAGTTTGAAAAACTTCAATTTTATTTGGGTCAAAACTGCTGTGCGAAAAAATCATTTTAAATATCTCAAAAACTGAGATTGTTTTTACAATGATAATTTCAAATTTTGTGTCATTCAAAACTCCAATCGGATTTATGATAGCACCTGTTCCATACTTGGTGCAATTTGCAATTACAATCAGCTCTGCTTTTGCAGAAACTTTTTGATTATTGAATTCCAACACTGCTTTTATTTTTGAGCTCTTCCAAAGAACATTTAATGAAGCTAAGAAATAGCCCCAAAAGCCCCGTTGTTGTTGTAACTCAAAAGTCCTCATCGCATGCGCATTTAGCCCAATATCACTTAAGTGTATGCAGATCTGATTATTTAATTCTAATACGTGTATCGTTTTTTTTGAACCAGTTAGTATAGTTTGTAAAGATTGCGGTAGATCTTTTATAATTCCAAGTTCCATTGCCAAACCATTAGCTGAGCCTGCCGGAATAATACCCAATGGGATATTTTTATTGAGTAAACAGGTTGCCACAAATCGGATGGTTCCGTCTCCTCCTACAGCTATAACTATGCTTGGTTGCTGTTTGCTGATTTCAACTTCTAAAATTTCATACGTTGTGTTTTTGGAAAGCGTAAAAAAAGTAAATCTGTATTGATCTAAGTCTGCAAATGAAAGAATCTTTTCTTCCCAATTAGAACAGCCCTCCCCTGAACAGGGATTGATTACAAATAGCAAATGTTGTTTGTTCATTTCATTCATAGTTATACGTAAATTGCTATTACAAATAATGCATACTAGTAATTTGAAAGATGCAAACTCTACTTTAAAGGTATACAATGGCTACGGGCATAAAAATAATATTATCCTCTACGGTCATGTATTGCGCGGGGTGCATACAAACGAAAACAGGTATAGTAATAACCTATTCATAAATGCATTGCACCTTTTCAGATTATTTATGGTAAAGCCCAGATCCGGTTTTTTATTGGAAATACATTGGGGTAACCAGGTATATACTACCATTTCTGAATCGGATGGCTTTTTCAAATTCGAATGGCAATCAAAAACTGATCTGCCTGCCGGATGGCATACAATTGATGTTTATTTACGCTCAAAAAATCAGGAACTAATTACAAAAACAACCGGGAAGGTTTTTATTCCAAATTCTACCCAATATGCTTTTATCTCAGACATCGATGATACCTTACTTATTTCCCACTCTTCTTCAAGTCTAAAAAAGTTAAGACTTTTATTCATCCGAAATCCAAGGAGTAGAAAACCTTTTGAAGATGTAGTAAAACATTATCAACTATTATCACAGGCACATACCGACCTACTAATCCCCAATCCATTCTTTTATGTATCGAGTAGTGAATGGAATTTATACGAATACCTAACTGAATTTTTTCTACACAATGAATTGCCAGAAGGTGTATTGATATTAAATAAAATAAAACAGTTTTATCAGTTATTTAAAACAGGTAAATCGAATCACCAATTAAAATTCCAACGAATTTCAAGGATCCTAGATTCTTTTCCAAAACAAAAATTTATTTTATTAGGAGATAACTCTCAAAGAGATCCGGAATTGTACAAAGCAATTGCTAATCATTATCCAAAAAAAATACACGCTATTTATATACGTCAAATTCGAAATCGTAGAATTAATTCAACAAAACAATTATTAGATTCCATTAATAATAAAAATATTCCTATTTGCCTTTTTACTAATAATGCTGAAGCCATTCAACATTCTAAACAAATTGGTCTAATTGAATAATAATTTTTACCTTCGTTTTATGCCATTGGAACTCTGGAAAAATATTATTTGTAAGCCTACCTAGTTTCTAGCCACATTCTGTTGCACCTACGCAACCTTCTTTCTGTTTTTTTTGAACATTTTTCTTGTTATTTAAACTTATAACTTTTGTTGTATGCGTACTATTATAGAACCATTCAAGATTAAATCTGTGGAACCCATCTTCTTTACTACAAAGGAAGAGCGTATGAATATTTTGGCTGAAGCATTTTACAATCCTTTTCTAATACATTCTAATAAAGTGCTAATCGATTTGCTAACTGATAGCGGTACAAGCGCTATGAGTAGCGATCAATGGGCTGGCATTATGAGGGGTGATGAATCTTATGCAGGAAGTCCGAGTTTCTTTCGTTTTGAAACAGTTGTAAAAGAAATAACTGGCATGCCCTTAGTAATACCTACCCATCAGGGAAGGGCTTCAGAAAAAATATTATTTAGTATTTTAGGGGGTAAAGGGAAGTCTTTTATCAGCAATACCCTATTCGATACAACCCGCGCCAATATTGAATTTTCTGGTGCTGAGGGAATCGATTGTTTATGTGAAGAAGGTAAACTACCTACTGTGCCAGCTCCTTTTAAAGGAAATATGGACCTCGAATTATTAGAACAAATCATCTTAGAAAAATCGGTTGCCAATATTCCTTTAGTGATTATAACAGTTACAAATAATTCTGGTGGTGGCCAACCAGTTAGTATGGCGAATATTAAAGCCGTGCGTGCTATTTGTAATAAATATAAAATTCCTTTATTCATTGATGCCTGTCGATTTGCTGAAAATTGCTACTTCATTAAAATACGAGAAGAGGGATACCAAAATGTATCAGTTGAAGAAATTGCGAAGGAACTTTTTTCATATGCAGATGGCTGTACCATGAGTGCAAAAAAAGATGCATTTGCAAATATTGGAGGGTTCTTAGCGATGCACGATCCGACCCTTGCACAACAATGCAGAAATTTATTAGTGATTACTGAAGGATTTCCAACTTATGGTGGGCTAGCTGGCAGAGACCTAGAAGCCATTGCAATTGGGTTAAGAGAAGTGCTCGATGAGAATTATTTACAATACAGGATTCGTAGTATTGAATACCTCACCAATAAATTAATCGATTCAGGCGTACCTGTCATGCAACCCGCTGGTGGACATGCCGTTTATTTAGATGCTAAATCGTTTTTAAACCATATTCCAGTGAATCAATATCCCGGACAAGCCTTGGTGGGAGCTTTGTATTTAGAAGGTGGCATTCGAGGTGTGGAAATCGGTTCACTCATGTTTGGCAAATATGATGCAGGAGGAAATTTAATTCCCGCACAAATGGAGTTGGTTCGCTTGGCTATTCCAAGAAGAGTATATACACAAAGTCATATCGATTATGTGGCTGAAGTGATTATTGAAGTTTTCCAAAACAGATCAGCAATTCAGGGGCTTTCAATTATTGAAGAAGCTCCCCTACTCAGACATTTCACCGTAAAAATGAAACCCATTAATTAAATTAATACTTATTAAAATGAACAAACCAATTAAAAGAAGCTGGGCTGAACCCTATAAAATTAAAATGGTGGAGCTCATAAAAATGACCAGTCCAGCAGAAAGAAGAAAAGCTTTGCAGGAAGCTGGCTACAACACTTTTTTATTAAAGTCGGAAGACGTTTATATTGATCTTTTAACAGACAGCGGCACATCTGCCATGAGCGATCGACAATGGGCTGGTATGATGTTAGGTGATGAGGCTTATGCTGGAAGTAGAAACTTTTATCATTTAGAAGAAGTCGTGAAAGACGTGTATGGTTATAAATATTTAATTCCAACACACCAGGGTCGTGGTGCAGAAAATATCCTTTCAAAAATCCTGATCAAAAAAGGAGATATTATTCCAGGTAATATGTATTTCACTACCACGCGATTACACCAGGAATTAGCAGGTGGAAAATTTGAAGATGTAATCATTGATGAAGCGCATGATTCTGAAAGTGAATTTCCTTTTAAAGGGAATATTGATCTTGAAAAATTAGGCAACCTAATTAAGAAACATGGAGCTGAAAAAATTCCTTATGTGAGCATGGCTACAAGTGTAAATATGGCAGGTGGTCAACCCATTAGCATGCAAAACTTAAAAGACCTTAGAAAATATACAAAGAAACACGGCATCCGTGTAATTCATGATATGACAAGGGTTGCGGAGAATGCATACTTTATTCAACAACGTGAAAAGGGGTATGCCGATAAAACCATTAAAGAAATTGTAAAAGAGATCTGTTCCTACACAGATGGCGCCACCATGAGTGCAAAAAAAGATGCATTGGTAAATATTGGTGGCTTCTTAGCTGTGAACGACTGGGATGTGTTTGAAGAAGCCAGAAATATGGTGGTAGTGTATGAAGGATTACATACCTATGGAGGATTAGCAGGAAGAGATATGGAAGCTATGGCCATTGGAATTGGCGAAAGTGTAGGAGACGATCATATTAAAGCACGTGTAGGGCAAGTTATTTATCTGGGTGAGAAAATGATTGAATATGGTGTGCCTATAGTAAAACCAATTGGGGGGCATGGCATTTTTGTAGATGCAAAACAATTCTTACCGCATATTCCGCAAGACAGTTATCCAGCACAAACATTGGCTGCAGAAATTTATCAGGACTCTGGTGTAAGAACAATGGAAAGAGGTATTGTTTCGGCAGGAAGAAAAGCCAATGGTGATAACTATTGCCCTAAATTAGAATTAGTTCGATTTACAATTCCACGCCGAGTATATACGCAAGCACATATGGATGTGATTGCAGAATCAACTGCAAGTGTTTTTGAGCGCCGTGAAAAAATAAAGGGTATGAAAATGATATATGAACCTAAGTACTTGCGATTCTTTCAGGCAAGGTTTGAAAAGCTGAAATAAAAATATCAGGGGTGGTTCTAGAAAGATTGCTTATGAGAGCCATCCCTGTTCTTTATACCATTGAATGGCATCTTGTAGTCCGTCTTCTAAGTTGTATTTTGGTGTAAATCCTAACTGTTTGATCTCTGAACTATCTACTGCCCAATTAGGGGCTTGAAATTCTTTTAATCTTTCTCTGTTAAGTATTGGCACTTTACCAGATATAGCTCCAACTATCTCTGCAAATACTGCTACCGTTCTTACGATACTTACAGGCATTACAATTGACAATGTCTTTTTTTGTAATATTGTTTTGATTTGCTGGTTAAAGGCCTGCGAAGTATATACTTGTTGATCTGAAACCAGAAAATTCCTATGCACCAAATCAGATTCCATCGCAATGAAGATGGCTTTTGTTAGATCTGCTGCATGAACAAAACTTAACAACTGTAATTTATTACCTATATAAACTTCAAAACCCTTTTGAATAGAATTAATCAGAAAAAAAACGTCTTTGTCTTTAGGTCCGTATACTGCAGTTGGGTTGATAATTACAAATGGAAAATCTTTTACCGTATATAAGAACTCTTCGGCTTTGTGCTTACTTCTTCCGTAAGCAGTTAGCGGAGATTTGAGATCTGTTGATTTTACGGGTGCCTCATTTTTAGCGGGTCCATAAGCAGCAAGGCTACTTATCAAAACAAATTTTTCTGGCACCTGATTATTTCTTTGCAGGGCATGCACCAGGCGAATTGTATTATCACAATTCACTTGGTCATATTCCTCATTTTTGTTAGCACGTGTAACACCAGCGTTATGTATCACATAATCAACCTGCCCAAATCTTTCTACAAATTCTCTTATTGCATGATCAAGGGTTTGATCATTTTTAAAATCGAGTTCTAAAAATTGAATAGAAGGATCTTTTAGCCATTGCTTATTGCTGGTGGGCCGAATGGCGGCTATTGTCTGATAATTTTTTTTCAGAGCTAACTCAACAAGATAGCTTCCGATAAAACCACTGGCACCGGTAATGAGTAAATTTTTTTTCATCCTTCCTTAATTGTTAGGAATCGAAGCGTTTTATGAAACATCTCCGTCTCTTATGTTGTACTGCATCAAAACGCTCCCAGAATGATTGAACTTTTTCGTTCAATTCCAATTCAGGATTTGATTCTGCATATTCCATCCCATAATCGATATACGTCTTATTACACTCATACATCAAAAGAGCGTTTACGCCTTTCCCTTGATAGGCTTTATCAACTGCAACAAGGTATAAGTCAGCAAATTTATTTTTACCTTTTTTCAGTGCATTTAATAGATGAAATAATCCAAAAGGCAACAATGAACCTTTTGCTTTTTGAAGCGCCACTGATAAAGATGGCATGGTAACTCCAAATGCAATAAGCTTACCATTTTTGTCAAGAATCAATGGTACAAATTCAGTTTTTATAAAAGAAAAATACTGTTTGGTATAATAGGCAATTTGCTTATCTGTTAAGGGAACTACACCATACAAATGGGAGTAACAAGAATTGATTAATTCAAAAATTTCTTTAGTATAAGGAAGAATTTCTTTCGGCTTTTTTGCTTGTACCACAGATAAATTTAGTCTTCGCTTTACAATGGATGCCATTTTTTCGAAATCCGCTGGCATTTGCTGCGGAATTTTAATTTTGTATTCTACCCAATCTGCATCTTTAATAAATCCTAATTCTTCCATGAATTTAGGATAATATGCATAATTATAAATAGCTGCAAGAGTTCCTAATTGATCAAATCCTTGTACCAACATTCCTTCATGGTCAAGATCCGTAAAACCCATCGGGCCATGAATGGCATCCATTTGTTTTTCTTTAGCCCATTTCTCCACTTCTGCTAATAACGCTTTAGGAATTTCGATGTCTTCTTCAAAATCGATCCATCCAAAACGCATATATTTATTCTTCCACTTTTCTAAAAAGGCGTGATTCAATATGGCCGCTATACGTCCAACAACTTTACCCTCTTTATATGCTAAAAAATATTTTGCCTCACAATAATCGAATGCAGGGTTCTTGTCTTTCCGTAATGTGCCCTCTTCGTCAAAACTTAAAGGTGGAACATAATAGGGATGGTCTTTGTACAAACGATAAGGCAAATTGATAAATGCCTTTAACTCTTTTTTTGAAGTAACTTCCTTAACAACAATACTCATTTTGTGGGTTTATGCTTAAAGATATTAATTAGCGCGCTTCACTTATTTTTCAACATGCTCTAACACATGCAATTTATTGGCGACCAATTCTAACTTACTAATCACAAAATCTAATTGCTCCTTAGTGTGTGTTGCCATGATAGACATTCTAATCAATGAAGAATCGCTGCTCACTGCCGGAGAAACAACTGGATTTACAAAAACGCCTTCTTCGTATAATAGCTGAGTGAATTTGAACGTAAGTGTGTTATCTCGGATATAAATTGGAATAATGGGCGATTCAGATGCTCCCATATCAAAACCCAACTCTTTTACCGCCTTTGTAATGTAGGCAGTATTTTGCCAAAGTTTTTCAAGTCGCTCAGGTTCAGCCTGCATAATTTCTAATGCAGCCATAGCCGCAGCTGCAGCAGATGGAGGCATACTTGCACTAAATATAATGGATCTGGCATGATGCTTTAAATAATCAATGATCTCTTTATTGGATGCTATAAATCCACCTACAGAAGCCAATGACTTACTAAACGTGCTCATGATCAGGTCTACATCTTCTGTTAGTCCGAAGTGATCTGCAGTTCCTCTTCCTAATTTTCCAAGTACTCCTAATGAGTGTGCGTCATCTACCATTACTGTAGCCTGATATTGTTTAGCCAACCTTGTAATTTCAGGGAGATTACAGATATCACCTTCCATACTAAAAACACCATCTATCACAATCATCTTTATGGTATCTCTTGGAATTGTTTTTAGACGCTTTTCCAAATCTGCCATATCATTATGAGCAAACTTCAAAACCTTAGAGAATGAAAGTCGACTTCCCTCTATGATGGAAGCATGATCAAATTCATCTAAAATCAATACACCACTTCTACCTGTGATACTTGCAACGGTTCCCAGATTTGTTTGAAAACCAGTTGTAAAAGTTAATGCTGCTTCTTTACCTAAATGAGCCGCTAATTTTTCTTCCAGCTCTATATGCAGTTTTGAAGTTCCATTTAAAAATCTTGAACCTGAGCAACTACTGCCATATCTAGTTAATGCATTTCTAGCAGCTTCCAGTACTTTAGGGTGATTGGTTAAGCCCATATAGCTATTAGATCCAAACATCAGCAACTTTCTTCCTCCAATAATCACTTCTGTATCGTGATTCTCTTCAATAGAACGAAAATAGGGGTACAATCCGGATGCCTTCAAATCACTTGCTGCAGTAAAATTTGCTAATTTTTCGGATAAACTCTTTTGTATCATATTACTGTTTAATAATATTTATAACTTAATATAAAATTAACCTGCAAGAATGAAGATACACAACCATTTTGTGTATATCAACAAGTTCCGATTAATTAGTATCTTTTTTAAGCTTTCTTATAAAAAATTGGGCAAATATAAATATATAAGGACTAATTTATCTTTTTATATCGTTTTCGGTTCCATTATACAGTATAATCACATTTGCCTACTACTATCCATCTGGGGCTAGGTTTATTTATTATTTCTCGTGGCCACAGCAATTTTTGAATCTGCTGTGCCATAATATAAAAACCATTTTCCCTGATAATTTGCTAGTCCTTCCAGAAAACATACATTATTTACCTGCCCTGCTAATTCATATGGCTTGTCTGGTTTTATAAAGTAATGGTCTAATCTTTTGATCAGTTTGGTAGGATCATTCTTATCCATCAATACCTGCCCCCCGGTATAAGTGCCATCTGGCAAACTCGTATCTCCGATATTTTTTAGTGACCTTGCATTATAAATAAGTAAGATCCCTTTGTCGGTTAGCATCGCTGGCGGACCAGACTCTACCAGATCTGCATCAAATTTCTTATCTCTTGTAGGCACCACTATTTTCAACTCAGGCATATTCAAGGCCTGCCCCTTCAAAGCAATGGGTACTTTTTCATAAGCAAACATTTCAACAGGTTCCCAATTAATTAAATCGGTTGATGTAGCTACCCAAATATTTTGATCACCCCAATACATCCAGTATTTACCATTCAGCTTTGTAGCAACGATTTTTCCATTTACATATTTTGATACAATGGAACCCGACTTTGACCAGAGATGTAAATATTTTCCATGATATGCTTTTGTAAATACAGATCCGTATTTTTTCCAGTGCAATAAATCAGTAGATGTGGCAATTAATAAACGTGCAAGGTTTCCATCATAAGCGGTATATGTCATATAATATAAACCCAGATCATCTTCAACAATTCTAGGATCCTCTGCCCCACCCTGCCATTCATATTTTTTCAATGAATCGTTATCAGGATAAAATACGGGGTTGGTTAATTTTGAAAAATGAAATCCATCCACACTCGACGCCAATCCTATTCTTGAAGTTCCTCCAGGTAATCCAATTTTATCTTGTGCACGATAGAGCATAAAAAGCGTATCATGCCTTACTACAATGGCAGGATTAAATACATCTTTAGCTTCCCAGGCAATCGATTTTTTAGTGATAGGATCTACAAATTGATTGGTTCCGGGTTCGAGTACAGGATTGGAAGAATCTGCTTTTTTAAAATTCAACAGAGCCCAATTCGTAGAACTATCAATGGTGTTATTATTATCAGTTCCAGTTTTACAAGCAGAAAAAATAATTGTAGTAGCAATAAAAATTAAAAAATCGTACTTGTATCGCATGAAAATTATTTTTTATTTACGGCATATGCAATACCACCGGTAACGTGTTGAATGAATAGTGGATCGGCATAGGATTCGTCGGTATGACCAAACTCGGTATAGAATGCTCTGCCACCATCAAAATCGTGCCACCAGGCCATCGGATGATACTCTCCATTTTCTCCACCGGTATATGATTTTTCGTCTATGGTAATCAACACATGAAGATTGGATTGAATACTTTTAAAATTATACCATTCGTCAAAACGTTTCCATTCTTTAGGTAGATGCATGGTCGACACATGAGTTGGATCTATCACATGCAATATTGCTTCCTGTTGTTTAGGGTGACTTTTAAAATAAGCTCCTACTAATTGGTTATACCATGCCCAATCATATTCCGTATCAGTTGCTGCATGAATACCCACAAATCCACCTCCTTGTTTGATGTATTGTTCAAATGCTAACTGCTGCTCATCGTTTAATACATTTCCAGTAGTACTAAGAAATATTACGGCTGCATATTTTTTTAATTGCTTTTCATTAAAAAAACTTGCGTCGGTAGTAGTATCTACTTGCAAATTATTATCCTGACCAATCTTTTGAATGGCAGCAATACCAACAGGAATGGATGCATGATGAAAACCAAGTGTTCTACTAAACACTAAAATTCTAGTGGTTTTTTTATGGGTTACAAATGCAGTTAAACAAACTGTAACAAACAAAAAAGAGAATACAATAAGATGCTTTTTCATGGTAGTATGTATATTTATTTAATTCAACTTAGACCTACGCTCCATTAATTCGCGCCAGTTTGTTAAGATAATTCCTTCTCTGGTAATGGCCGCTTTAAACTCTGGATCCATCATTGCCAACATATCGCCTTTACGAAGTGGGCCCGAACCAGAAATAAATGGAAATACTTCTGTGGTTGCAGTACAATGCATAATCATCATTGTTATTCCCGGTTTAATAGCATGAATTCCTTCGATATATTTTTTTGATTTATACTCCTGAATTTCCTGATCATCGTTTTGCAATTCTTTCGGAATATCCCAATTATAACTCTCGTTGTGCAAATCGTCTAAGACTGGAAGTTTAGCATCCCATAACATTTTTCCTAGTTTCCGAATCTGCATTATTTGAGCTTCGGGCATTTGATTCGTTACTTTAATTAAAGAAGCGTGACCAGCAGGAAGCATCACTGGAATATGATTTTCAATGCCTATCTGAATATAACGCATCAAAAAATCCGGAGAAGCAAATAGTGTTCCCATATGACTATCTAAATGAGTAGGTTCAATACCCATCGTTCTTGCTCTTTCTAATTGCGCACGAATTTCCTTTTCCACTTCATCTCCATTACTGTGTTTTACCACATCTTCCACACTTGGCCATAAAGCACCTTCTTTATCCACTAATCCCGGGGTAACTGATTTCCCAGACAATGGCCCCCAACGGTATCCACTCCACTCAGAGGTTAAAGTTAAATGAAGACCCACATCTAGTTTGGGATGTTTCTTGTAATAGTGAACAAACGCAGGAACCCATGAACAGGGCATCATCATACTGCATGAAGTAGCAATCCCTTCCGTCATGGCATTAATAGCTCCTTCATTTGAATCGAACGACATACCTACATCATCTACATGCAAAATAACTACCCTGGCACCTTTTGGATAACCTAGTTTTTCTGCATAGGTACTATCCAATGATTGGGCTTTCAAAACATTACACAATAACAAAGTCAAAAGAAAAAAAAATGTTTTTCTGGCAAGCATGTCTTGGTTTTAATTAAATTGGCAATCCTTAAGGAATTGAGGGCTTCAAACTTAATCCTTCTAATTCCGCATTAAATCTAATAAAACTAAAGCAAAATACCATCACACATATGAAAGCAAAAACCAATACCCTATTAGCCTCAATGATGTTCTTAGAATATTTTATATGGGGAGCATGGTATGTTACGATGGGAACTTATATGACGGAACATTTGCATGCAACAGGTCTTGAAATAGGTGCTGCATATAGTGCGTTAGCCATTGCCACCATGATTTCTCCTTTTTTTGTAGGGTTAGTTGCCGATAAGTTTTTTGCTGCTCAGATGATTATGGGAGTACTTCACCTGATAGGAGCCTTGCTACTTTTTCTAGCAACCAAGATTGATAATAGTACTAGTTTTTATTGGGTCATTCTTTTTTATTCTTTGCTATATATGCCAACCATCGCTTTAAGTAATAGTATTGCCTTCTCTCAAATGACAGACCCTGGAAAGCAATTCCCCTGGATCAGGGTATTTGGCACACTGGGCTGGATTGTTGCAGGGGTAACGATTGGACAATTGGACATCGAAAAAACTGCCACTACCTTTTATTTAGCAGCAGCCATCTCAGGTACTTTAGGACTGCTTAGTTTTATACTTCCTAATACGCCACCCAAAGCTGCCACAAGCGATGCCTCAAGTGCTTTTGGCACAGAAGCGTTGGTATTGTTCAAAGAACGCCCTTACATGATTTTCTTTATTGCCGCTATTTTAGTTTGCATCCCCTTGAGCTTCTACTATGGTTTTGCAAATCCATTTTTAAATGAAGTGAAATTAGAAAATGCTGCCAGTAAAATGACGTTGGGGCAGGTTTCAGAAGCTGCCTTTATTTTAGCCATCCCATTTTTATTTAATCGGATTGGCGTAAAAAAAATGTTGCTGATGGGAATGGCCGCCTGGATACTTCGCTACATATTTTTTGCATATGGGAATGCAGGAGATCATGCTTGGATGCTATACGCTGGTATTATTTTACACGGAATCTGTTACGACTTTTTCTTTGTTACCGGATATATGTATACCGAGAAAAAAGCCGGGGATAAAATTAAAAATGCAGCACAAGGATTATTTACATTTGCCACATATGGTGTGGGTATGTTTATAGGCACATGGTTTTCTGGATTCACTGTAGATAAATATAAAGTGGGTGAATTACACAACTGGCAAAATATCTGGTTTGTTCCAGCCTATATTGCACTAGGTGTATTAATTTTCTTCTTAATTTTCTTTAAGGAGAAAAAAACAATCCATTCGAGCTAAACAATATTATATAAGCACTAGCTTGAAAGCTAGGGTCAATGTATTTAAATTCATATTTTACCTTAAAAAAATAGCCATGCAAAAGATTGCCATGCTCGGTTCAGGTTTCATCGGAAGATTTTATGCAGATGCTTTACAAGGGTATCGATCAAAAGATAAAGTAGTAAGTATTTATTCCCGCAGAGAAGAAAGTGCCAAGAAATTTGCTGCAGATTATCAATGCCAGCATTGGACCACTGACATGGAAGAAGCCATAGCGCATCCTAATGTGTCTATTGTGTGCATTGCACTTCCTAACAATTTACATGAAGCTGCTGTGATGCTATGTTGCAAACACAAAAAAGCAGTGATGACTACCAAACCACTCGGCAGAAATGCTGCAGAGGCAAAGAGAATGTTATTGGCAGTAGAAGAAGCTGGCATTTTTAATGGTTATCTGGAAGATCTTGTGTACACCCCTAAATTCATCAAAGCAGAAAATAGTGTTCGTGAAGGTGCATTGGGTAGAATTCTTTGGGCAAAGTCAAGAGAAACGCATCCTGGTCCGCATAGCGAATGGTTTTGGGATATTGAACAAGCTGGAGGGGGTTGTATTCTCGATCTTGGTTGCCATTGCGTAGAAATTTCCAGAAGCTATATCGGAAAGGATATCAAACCCATTGAAGTGATGTGTTGGGCTGATACACAAGTAAAACCCATTGATGCAGAAGACCATGCAATTGGTTTAGTAAAATATGAGAACGGTGCTATCGGACAGTTTGAAGTAAGCTGGACATTTCGCGGCGGTCTCGATCTTCGAGATGAAGTGATGGGTTCTGAAGGTACTATCTGGATCAATAGTTTCTTACGCACTGGTTTTGATATGTTCACTACTGGAAAAGGTGGCGACTATATTGCAGAAAAAGCAGAAAGCAATAGTGGCTGGTTATTCCCAGTGGGTGATGAGTTGAATGAATTGGGATACAATCATATGTTCATGGATATGTTCAATTCGATTGAAAAAGGCGTGGCTCCAAAAGAAACTTTTTATGACGGTTATGTGGTGAATGCTGTTTTGGATGCTGCCTATAAATCAGCAAAATCAAAACTCTGGGAACCGGTACAATTAGATATCTGGAGGGGTAAATCCGGATTAACCAAGGAAAGTCATTTAACAGAACACGATGCAGACCATTGGTTAATCAAAGAAGAGATGACGCATTTTGGTGCAAAGAAATTGATTTTAAAACATAAGACAACCGGAAAGATCACTGAACAACTAATTTAAAATTAAAAAGTAAAAAGCGAGCATTATGTTATCAAAAGACTTGTTTGTACACCATGTATATTTTTGGTTAGAGAATCCTGAAAGTGTGGCAGATCGAGATGCTTTATTGGAAGGATTAAAAAATATTCTATCTACAGTTCCTACTATTCAACAATTTCATATCGGAGTACCTGCAGCTACAAATAGAGATGTGATTGATAGAAGTTATGGCTGTTCATGGCTTGCTCTTTTTGCCGATGCAGAAGATCAAGCATCGTACCAAACAGATCCTATCCATCTGCATTTTATAGATACTTGTAAGCATTTATGGAAGGAAGTTGTAGTATACGATTCTATAGAAGCTTAATAAACATTTGTAAACTTTTATTAGGACGGGTCGCACAGCCACCCCGCCCTTCGCTTCGCTGGGGCACCCCTCCATCGCATGCGATGGAGGGGAAACTTTTAATTTATATACACTACATCACTTCTCACTTCTCACTTCTCACTTCTCACTTCTCATTTCTCACCTCTCACTTCTCACTTTTCACTTTTCACTTCTCACTTTTTCCATTCCACCTTTGCAACTTGCACTTCAGAAGAGTTAGTTCCGATTTGAATGATGAATTCACCAGGCTCCCACACTTTTTTCAAATCACTATTGAAAAAAGATAATTGCTCTGGGGTAATCTCAAAACTGATGGTCTTTGATTCACCGGCTTTTAAAGCAACTTTCTGGAATCCTTTCAAATCTTTCACCGCACGGGTTACAGAAGCTACGGGGTCGCTAATGTATAATTGCACCACTTCTTCCCCAGCATAATTACCTGTATTTTTCAATACTACTGATGCTGTTAACTTCTCGTTCCCTTTCAATTCCTGTTTACTTAAATGAATTGCACCATATTCAAACTTGGTATAACTTAAACCAAAACCAAAAGGAAATAAGGGGTCATTTGATTCATCTAAATAATTGGACTTGAATTTATGAAATCCAGTTCCATCATAAGGGCGGCCCGTGTTTTTATGATTATAATAAATAGGAATTTGCCCAACAGATCTTGGAAAAGTAGCCGTGATTTTTCCTGAAGGATTATAATCCCCAAACAATACATCAGCCACCGCGTTACCCGCTTCAATTCCGGGTGCCCATGCTTCTAAAATTGCAGTGGCGTGTTGCTTCTCCCAAACCAAAGTAAGCGGTCTGCCATTAATTAATACAATAACCAATGGCTTACCTGTTTCAGATAAAGCTTTTAATAATGCCTGCTGACTAGCGGGAATGCTGATATCAGCTCTACTAGAAGACTCACCAGACATATCTGAAGATTCTCCCACAACCGCCACTATTATATCAGATTTTTTTGCTGCATCTACTGCTTCACTAATCATTTCTGCTGGAGACTTGCTATCAACATCTACTTGAACACCAATTGCATTAACATTTTTTGCAAACTCAGCATCATCAGTAATATTAGAGCCCTTCGCGTAAATTATATTGGCATTGTTACCAACAGCATTTTTAATCCCTTCATACACACTTACCGATTTATCCCAATCACCAGCTACCACCCATGTACCCAACATATTTCTACGGTTATGTGCTAAAGGACCAACCAATGCAATGTTACCCGTTTTTTTCAAAGGCAATACTTGATGGTTGTTTTGCAATAATACCATGCTATGTGCTGCCATATTTCTAGCAATGGTTCTATTCTCAGCGCTTAAAATATCTTTCGCAGGGCGAGATTCATCTATATACCGATAAGGATCATCAAACAGACCTAATTTATATTTTGCTTCCAGAATTCGCAAACAAGCCTGGTCAATATCTGCCATCGAAACTTTTCCTTCTTTCAATGATTTCTGTAAAGTAGTCAACATTCCCTCTCCTACCATATCCATATCCAATCCTGCTTTTAGTGCCCTTGCAGATACTGTTTGCAAATCCCCAATCCCATGTGCCGTCATTTCGTTCACAGAAGTATAATCAGAAACTACAAATCCTTTGAAGCCCCATTGCTTACGCAACAAATCAGTTAACAACCATTGGTTGCCTGTAGCAGGTACTCCATCAATTTCATTGAAAGAACTCATCATACTTCCAGCACCCGCATCAACCGCAGCTTTGTAGGGAGGTAAATAATATTCATACATTTTGATCTTACTCATATCAACTGTATTATACTCACGACCAGCCTCTGCACCTCCATATAAGGCAAAATGTTTCACACATGCCATCATGGTATTATTCAGTGAAAGTGATTTTCCTTGATAACCTTTTACAATTGCCTTGGCTATTTCACCACCCAAATAAGGATCCTCACCTGAACCTTCTGAAATCCTTCCCCAACGTGCATCGCGTGCGATATCAACCATGGGAGAAAATGCCCAATTTAAACCATCAGCGGTGGCTTCTTTGGCAGCCATTGCAGCGGCATTTTGTATCATGCCCAAATCCCAAGATGCTGAAATAGCCAAAGGAATTGGATAAATGGTTTTATGTCCATGAATTACATCCAAGCCAAAGATCATAGGAATATGTAATCTTGTTTCTTTTACGGCAAGATCTTGTGCTTTACGCACTTTTTCAGGAGAGTAGATTCCAAACAAACCTCCTACCAATCCTTTTTTAATTTTCCCCTCAACATCTGTGCTCACTACAGAGCCCGTCATAGCTGCGCCTCCTGGAATAATTAAATTTAATTGACCGATTTTTTCCTCAGTGGTCATTTTAGCCAACAACCCTTTTGCTTTAGCCGTAATATCAGACTGTGCAAATGTTATTTGAGCAATTAGTAAAGTAGCTGCGATCGATATAATTTTTTTCATCGTTCAATATTATGGGTGCAATAATTTATGAATATAATTATAACTAGTAGTGATGTTTTCAATTGGGCTAGGAGCACCATCCTGCTCAACAAAGAAATATTTCATTCCAGAGTCGGCAGCATGTTCAAAAATTCGTTTGAAATCAAAGTCGCCCTTGCCTACTTCAATTACTTTTTCTCTATTCTTATCCAAATCTTTCACATGCCATAAATGGAAACGGCCTTTATTTGCTTTAAACATTTCAACCGGATCTTTTCCAGCCTTCATTGCCCAAGCTAAATCTAATTCCATCTTAACCAAATTGGGATCGGTTTGACTTAATAATAAATCATAAGGAATTACGCCTTCCACCGTTTTAAATTCTGCATCGTGATTATGATAGGCAAATAATAACCCTGCTTTTTTTGCTGCAACAGATGCTTTATTCAATACTTCTATGGAAGCTTTGATTTCATCTAAAGAGCCAATTGGGGTATTTGCACAAACCAAATAAGTAACACCACCTTCAGCTGCTTCATCAATCAATTCCTGATAGTTATCACGCAAATTTTTCATGGGCGGAATCACCATGGGTTTCCCGTCGGCACCTAATGGCATTTTTGCACCTGGCGGCATTTTAAAAGGGGCTCCCAGCACATGGTGCGAACGCCAAGCCATACCAAGATTTTTTAAAGTTGTTGCAAACTCTTTAGGCTTCATGCCATAATAACCTCCCAATTTACTGAAGGCAGATTCAATTTCCTTATAGCCAACTTTAGAAATTTTTTCTAGATACCCCTTTGGGTCTTGATCGATAACCCCAAACAAAGTAAATAATTGCAAGCCCTCATTAGGATATTTGGCTCCGAAATAACTGTTTGCCAGAAGTTCTTTTTGGAATAAAACGGATCCCAAACCCAGCATGGCAGTTTGTTTTAAAAAATTTCTACGTTGATTCATGGTACTAGTTTTTAATAATGGCTGAGGAATTTTAGCAATCATACGCTTAGAATGCGTCGTTATGACACAATGCTACTGATAAATGTTCAAAATTGGAAATAAATCGGGAGGGATTTTATCTTATTTTCGGGGGATATGACACCCCAAAAAACATTTAGAGAAGTGATAGCTGATGGGGAAGGGATTTTCCAACCTTCTGTATCCTTAGATTGTGTGATTTTTGGATTTCATGAGAACGAACTAAAAGTCTTACTTATTAAAGCAAAAGCTACTGACCATTGGGCATTGCCAGGCGGGTTTGTTTTTAAAGAGGAAGATCTAGATGACGCAGCCACAAGAGTACTCAAAGAAAGAACAGGTATTGATGATATCTTTTTACAACAATTTCATGTATTTGGTTCTGCCAACCGTTCTGACTGGAACATTCATCGCAGCAATTTTAAAAAAGAGGGAATTGAAATTGGCCCGAACCACTGGTTACTGAAAAGGTTTATCACGGTGGGTTATTATGCTTTGGTTGAATTTGCACATGTAATTACCACACCCGATTCAAGTTCAGAAGATTGTAAATGGTGGGACATTAATGAAATAGGCGAGCTATTCATGGATCATAAACAAATCCTTGAAAAAGCACTTGACACACTTAGGCTGCAATTAAATCATTTGCCAATTGGATATAATTTATTGCCGCAAAAATTTACTATGCCTGAGTTGCAAAAATTGTATGAAACCATTTTAAATAAAACCCTTGACAGAAGAAATTTTCAAAGAAGGATGACCGGATTTGGAATTTTGAAACGCTTGAAAGAAACCAGAAAAGGCGGCGCACACAGGGCCCCATTCCTCTATTCATTTGATATGCGTAAATACCGTAAAGCACTTAAACAGGGGCTACATGGTGGTTGGTAAAATCAGTTGAAATATGACTACACAATTTAAGGCTATTATATTTGATTTGGATGGAGTGATTATTGATTCTAATCCTGCCATCATTGAATTCTGGAGTTCATGGGCATTGAAAGAAGGGTTTGCTTTAACGGATCAAATGATCAGAGAATGGGTTTTTGGCAGAAGGGTTACTGCTACCATTGAGGGCTTATTTACAGATTTATCTGACACACGAAAAAAAGAAATCGAGCAAGACGGCTATTTATTTGATCAATCTATGCAACCCGAAGGCATTGCGGGTATCCGCCAATTCATTCAGGGTTTAACAGATATCCAATTTACCATGGGTGTAGCAACGAGTTCGCATCATTCCAGAATGTTACAAATGCTGGAACGCGTGGGCGTTGCGGATAACTTTGTGCATTTTGTTACGGCTCATGATGTTAGCAAGGGTAAACCAGACCCAGAACCCTATTTAAAAATGGCAGAAAAAATAAATATGCCTGCTTCTCAGTGCTTGGTTTTTGAAGATGCTAATAGTGGTGTACAGTCGGCAATTGCTGCGGGGATGCAAGTAATTGGGATTGGAAATGAGGTAACCAAAGAAGATTTACTGCTCCTTGGTGCACTAGAAGTTATTACAAGCTTTTCGGAAATTGAAATCAGGAATCATGAGTTGCATACAAAAAATGGCAATACCTATCTATTGATGCGTTAATGGGGCTTGCTTATAACTTCATTAGCCCATTTCAATACTACTTCCAACTGTTCTTCTCGAGTTAAGTTACTATTGTCTAGTTCAATGGCATCATCCGCTTTTCTTAATGGACTAACTTCGCGATGGCTATCAATATAATCGCGAGATTCAAGGTTGTTTTTTACTTCCTCGATACTGATAGTTGGATTTTTTTCGAACATCTCTTTATACCTTCTCTCCACACGAATAGCAGGGTCTGCCATTACAAATATTTTCAATTCTGCATTTGGGAATACAGTCGTTCCAATATCTCTACCATCCATTACAATGCCTTTTTTATTTCCCATTAACTGCTGTTGAGCTACGGCAAACTCGCGCACTTCTTTTACCGCAGAAACTGCACTTACATTATCACTCACGTGCATTTCTCTAATGAATACTTCTACATCCTCGTGATTTAGAAACATATCCGATTTTCCCGTATCTGCATTGTACTGAAAATCTAGTGAGATATTCTTTAACGCATTAACCACTTCGGCCTGATGATTCCAATCGATTCGATGACGCAAAAAATAAAGTGTAATAGCACGGTACATTGCGCCTGAGTCGATAAATACATAATTCAATTCATTCGCTAATTGGCGTGCTAATGTGCTCTTACCACAGGAAGAAAATCCGTCTAGTGTAATAATAATTTTACGCATGATACTTCGGGCAAACCGTTGATTTAATTCTTGCAAAGTTGCACTAAAAAAAGGGTTTTCAAATTATAGATTACAAGAACTTCTAGTTCAGATCTCTGAAAAGATTAGGAAAATCTGAGATAATTCCATGCACCCCCATTTTCTTTAATACTTGCATGCGAGGAAGGTCATTCACTGTCCATGGAATGATTTGAATACCTGCATCCCTGCACTGCTTTATTAATAAATTAGTAACCAATATATGTGCCGGGCTATAAATGGTGGGTATAAATCCAAGGTCTCTTAATTGAAGTGCAAAAGGTTTTTTATCGAAGTCCTCTATGAGAAGAGCTGATTTAAAATTAGGGTATTTCTGATGCAGGTATTGCAGGGTTCTGATATCGAAAGACTGCACGATTACCCTACCCTCCAATTTCTTCGATTGTATTACCGATACCAATAGATCTACAAATTCTTCCGGACCTGGATGGAAAATACCATCCGTTTTAGCATTTGTTTTTGTTTCAATATTAAATTGTGGAATGGGTAATTTTTTTTGTGTACAATACGCAATTACAGTATCAAACAATTCTGAAAGCAAGGGCTTATAAGCAGACAGTTTTTGTTGCAGAGTAAACCGGGGATGTGCTTTCAAACCCACATCAAATTTTTGTATTTCAGCATAGTTCATCTGAAACATATTAAAACCCTTCTCTTCCAATTCTGCTATATAAGTTCCGTCTGGCTTAGTGGTTATTTCGTGATTAAAAAAAGGTTCATGACTTAAAAAAACTTTCTTATCCTTACTAATGGAAGCGTCCATCTCTAGAGTAGTAACACCAAGATCAATTGATTTGATCATTGCGGGGATAGTATTTTCAGGCATTAGGCCCCTACATCCACGATGGCCTTCTTTTTCGAATACCGTAGTTCCAAAACGATCACTGTGGGGTACTTTAGCAGTCATACATGACAGACTTACAACAATCATTAATACAATTCCAGATTTCATTAATCAGCAATTTTATTTGCGTTCTTTTTCATTTCATTTGCAACAATTTTTGCGGCTAAATCTCCCTGCTCTAATTCTCCAATAATATTATGATAGCTCTGTTTATTTCTATTCTGACTCATTTTAAAAACATGTTGCAGATCGTTCACTTCAATTTCAAGTGCAATGATTGCCTTCATATTAGATTGCATATACTCATCCGATAGATTTTTAACTTGTGAAGCAGAGTTAGGATCTTTTTCAAAATGGGCTGTTAGGTTAGATAACAGATCATACAATTCTTTTTCCGATAAAAAACGCAATACCCCCTTTGCATGAACTGCCTGATAATTCCAGGTACTTCCCCTATCATCATTGTGGTACCAGCTAGAACTCACATAGGCATTCGCACCTTGAAAAATAACCAATACATGGCCATTATTTTCAAAGGCATTGTGGTGGTCTTGCTTTCGCATAATATGTGCTTGCAGATATAATTTACCGTCTCTTTCCTCCATCAATACTGGAACATGTGTTGCTACGGGTAAATTATTTTTATCGATACCACAGATGGTTACAAAAGGATGTGCTTTCATAAAAGCCACAACTTCTGCTTGTTCGTTTGCTTTAAAATAAGGTACATGATACATGCATTGAAATTAAACAAAAAAAGCTCCCTACCTTTTTTTGTAGAGAGCTTTTATATAAATTAATTATTGTTCTGTGATTGTAATTGTTTGTGTTTTGGGCATTTCTGCATTTCGCATAGCAATATTTCTAACTGTTGCAGATGTAAAATCGCGAAATGCTTTTTTACTGATCTCATCATCACCCGCCATTGACGGAACACCTGCATCACCGCCTTCTCGAATGGATTGAACTAAAGGAATCTGACCTAAGAATGCCAGATCGTATTCATCAGCCAAACGTTTACCACCCTCTTTACCAAATAAATAATATTTGTTATCTGGCAATTCTGCCGGAGTAAAATAACTCATATTTTCAACAAGGCCTATTATGGGAACGTTGATCTGAGCCTGACCAAACATAGCAATCCCTTTCTTTGCATCTGCCAAAGCCACATTTTGTGGAGTAGTAACAATCACAACTCCTGTTACAGGCACTGTTTGCATCAGGGTTAAATGTATATCACCTGTTCCCGGAGGCATATCTACAATTAGATAATCCAGCTCGCCCCAGTCTACATCGGTTACAAACTGGCGCATAGCACTACTTGCCATCGGTCCACGCCATACAACTGCATTTTTCTCATCTACCAACAAACCGATACTCATTAATGTAATACCGTGTTTTTTTAATGGAATAATCATCCCCTTTCCATCTACATCCTTCATCATAGGACGTTCTCCTCGAACGCCAAACATTATGGGAACACTTGGCCCATAAATATCTGCATCCATCAATCCAACGGTAGCGCCGCCTTCAGCAAGTGCTAAAGCTAAATTTGCAGAAACCGTACTTTTACCTACCCCGCCCTTACCACTAACAACTGCAATAATATTTTTAACCCCGGCAAGCACTTCCTTATTATCCTTACGAATAGAAGAGGTATTAGAAGTGAAATTCACCGTAATTTCTGCCGCTTTATTCACTAAAATTTTAATCGCGTTCTCACTGGCAGTTCGCATCATGTCCTTCATAGGGCATGCTGGAGTGGTTAAAACAATGGTAAAACTTACCTTATTTCCATCTATAGAAAGATCTTTAATCATGTTTAATGTAACTAGGTCCTTACCCAAATCAGGCTCTTGGACGTTACTTAAAGCCTGTAAAATTGCCGCTTCTGTCATCACGAAAGTTTTTGTTAAAAAAGAAAATACCGCGCAAAGTTAACAGCTGACAGCCTTACTTTGTTCTAAATCCTATAGTTTACATAAAGAAGCGGTTAACTGAGGGTTTTATGTGTAAACGCTTTGTATTTTTGATGTGATGAAGAAACTTTTACCCCTTTTTATTCTGCTAACGGCCAATTTGATCTCTATGCGTTCACATGCGCAGGAAACAAACCCCTATCGAGATTCGGTTATTCAATTCAATGGAGTGGTTATGACAGCTGATAGCCTGAGAGGGATTGGCTCTGCCAGCATCATTGTAGAAGGCAAAGGAAGGGGTACCATTTCCAGTGCCGATGGCGTATTCTCTATTGCAGTTTTAAAAGGAGATCGGATTACATTCTCTTGTATGGGATTTAAAAATTACAGTATCGCAATTCCAAAAGACCTAAAAGAAAATCAATATACCTGGATTCAGCTTTTGGTTACAGATACCGTATACCTGCCAGCTACTATTTTAAAACCCAGACCCTCAAGGGAACAATTTGAGCGCGATTTTGTAAATAATAAAGTGCCTGATGACGCTTATGAAATTGCCCGAAAAAATACAGACGAATCACAGCGCAGAATATTGATTGCCAGTTTACCAGCTGATGGTAGGGAAGCCGTTAATTTTCAAATGCGTCAACAAGCAAATAAATACTATTACAACGGACAAGTTCCCCCCATGAATGTGCTTAATCCTGCGGCATGGGCCGACTTTATTAAAGCTTGGAAACGAGGCGATTTTAAGAGTAAAAATTAAATTAAAAGTGCTATAAATGAAATTAGAAGAGTGGATAGATTGTTTCTATTCACTTTTTTGTTTGTAGGAATTGACTGTAACTTTACGAATCAAATAAATATAAAACTTGCATATGAATATAAAGCATGTAAGCGTAATTGGTGCGGGAACAATGGGCAATGGAATTGCGCATGTATTTGCTCAAAATGGATATATTGTTAATCTGATTGATGTAAGCCAAACTCAATTAGAAAAAGCGGTACTAACCATAAAGAAAAATATGGACCGCCAAATTGTAAAAGGCATTTTAAAAGAAGAAGAAAAACGAATTGCAATAGAGAACTTGCATATTTATACCAGTATTTCAGAAGGCGTAAAGGAAGCAGCACTTGTTGTGGAAGCAGCAACAGAAAATGCAGAACTTAAATTAAATATATTCAAACAACTCGATGAACATGCTCCCACTGGGGCCATTTTAGCCAGTAATACTTCTTCTATTTCCATTACGAAAATTGCTTCTGTAACCAAAAGGCCAAGCCTGGTTATTGGTATGCATTTTATGAATCCCGTACCAGTTATGAAATTGGTAGAGATTATAAATGGATATGCAACAGATCCAACTGTAACAGAGCACATTGTGGCATTGAGTAAATTACTTGGCAAAGTGCCTTGTGTGGTAAATGATTATCCAGGGTTTATTGCCAATAAAATTCTCATGCCCATGATTAATGAGGCTATTTCTAGTTTATATGAAGGGATAGCAGGCGTTGAGTCAATCGATACCATTATGAAACTCGGAATGGCACACCCTATGGGGCCATTACAACTGGCCGATTTTATTGGTCTTGATGTTTGTCTGAGTATTTTAAATGTGCTTTATCTAGGATTTGGAAACCCAAAATATGCTCCCTGTCCTTTATTAGTAAATATGGTTACTGCAGGCAGACTAGGCGTTAAGACTGGAGAAGGATTTTACCAGTATTCAGGAGGTTCTAAAGATTTGGTGGTGAGTAATCGATTTAAATAAACAAGATGTTTTTTATTCTCTCTAAAGTGTTATTTTTTTTACTCTCTCCGGTAACCTGGATGGAAATTTTATTCCTACTTATTTTATTTTCAAAGAATCCAAAGTATCGGCGTAAACTAACCCTAAGTATCATTGTAATTGGAATATTATTTAGCAATCCATTTCTGTATCGAACAGCCATCATGCAATGGCAAACTAGTTCGGTAGATCTAAATACACAAAAAAATTATGAAGCTGGTATTCTTTTAGGAGGATTTTCCAATTACGATAAATACAACCGGGGTTATTTCAATAATAGTGCCGATAGATTTATTCAAGCCACGAATCTCTACCACCAAGGGATCATTAAAAAGATAATTATGACGGGGGGCAATGGTTCAATATCTCAGGAAGATCCCTCAGAAACAATATTTGCTGCAGACCAATTACTAAAAAATGGGGTTCCAAAAGCAGATATTATTTTGGAACCAAATTCAAGAAACACATACGAAAATGCTATATTCACAAAACACATCATCGATTCATTAAAATTGAATGGGCCATTTGTATTAATTACGTCTGCAGAACACATGCCTAGGTCTGAAAAAACATTTCAGCATGCCGGTATTAAAATTCAACCCTATCCTTGTAACTTCATTGAGTTTGAAGAGAGACCAAATTTAGAAAATACAATTGCGCCTGATTTTAAGATACTTGTTAACTGGAAATATTTTTTTAAAGAAATTGTGGGCACTTTCACATATCAGTTAACAGGAAAAGCTTAATCATTTTACCATCTTCACATCCACTGTATGCAAGTCGTGTAATTTAAAAAGTACTTCTTCCAATCTTGCTTTAGGGATCCCAATTTTTAAGAGGCAGAACAATTGTTGTTCCTGCCCAATTACTGTGCAACCAAACTGTTTGCAAATAATCATCACTTCATTCATCCTTGTATAATCAAACTGCAATTCGTACACAATTTCAATGGCTTTCTCTACAATGGGTACTAGTTGCAAAGCCATTACTGTTGCTGTTTTATAGGCATTTATTAACCCGGGCACTCCTAATAAAGTTCCCCCAAAATAACGCACCACAATCACAGCGGTATTCGTTAGCATTTTACTATCGATCTGTCCTAAAATAGGCCTGCCCGCAGTTCCACTGGGTTCTCCATCATCAGAAACACGAAAATTGTTGCCATCAAGTCCTATTCGATAAGCAAAACAATGATGAACTGCCTTAGGATGTTCTTTTTTCAGGACCTGTAATTGTACTTTAAAATCGTCGGAGGCTTGAATTGGAAATGCATAAGCAATAAACTTGCTTCCACGATCTTTAAATTCAGCAAAGGCCGATTTTTCTATGGTTTGATAAACTTCCAACATGATTAAATATTAGCACCAAATGCAATGAAATAAATGGCAACAATGGAAAGTACAATACCCAACCAATTGATTGCCGATAACCGCTCTTTAAATAATAACCAGGCTACCACTGAACTAAATAAAACAATACCCATATTATTTACTGGAATGCTTGCAGAACTTTGCCAGGGGCTTTGCTTTAAAAATTTAACCAGGCACCAAATAGAAAAGTAGTTTGGTATCCCAATTAAAATTCCTGCCAATAAATGTTTCATTAAAAACACTTGCTTGCCTATACTATATCGATAAATTAAATAAATGGAACCAATGGAAGCCGCTGAGAAAAATCCGCTAATTAAATAGGCATTACTATTTTCAACGGTTACATAAGTTTGTTGTACATGATTGATTAAAGCATCTAAAAATCCGCTTCCCAAAAAAAGCGCAATGGGCAATAAATATCGCCAATTCCCTTTTGGGTCATTTTTTTTATCACTTACATTTAGCGGTTGGTAACAAGTAAGTACCACTGCAATCAAAGCCAGTATTACACCAAACAACTTCCATCCCTTTACCGTTTCATGATATAAATAAACAGATAAAACAACTGGTATTATCAGCGAGAGTTTATTGGCAACAGAAGCAACAGCCACACTAATCCTTTGTGCTGTCATCCCAACAATATTAAATATGGAAATAAAAAGAACGCCCATTAAAAGTGCCCAATGAAACCAGGTTTGATTCAATACTTCAGCGTTTATGGGAAATGCACCGTTTACAATGGAGCCCGTTATTACACAAGTAATATAATTAAATACAATTGCCTGAAAAATAGATACCTGATATTTTTCACAAACTTTGAAAGAGAGTGTGAGGTAACTTGTTAAAACGATACTGCCGTATAAATAAATCATGAAGCCTATTATTATTTTTTAGATCCGTTTCGATAAAAGAAAATAGTATCGGTTGATAATTGGAGACTCTCTTCCAAAACCTGTTCCTTTAAAACTGGTGCTGCTATACCTTTCTCAACGGCAAGGTTTGCATTTTGTATTATTCTAGCTTCATCCCAAATTCCTGCATCAACAAAAGATTGTAATAATTGGGCACCCCCTTCCACTAAAATGCTTTGGATAGGATAGGTATAACAATATTCCATTATCTGCTCAATTACATGCTTTTCAAAATCAATTTGAGCATATATAAGATGATCTACTGTTTCGCTTTTATACTTATTGAAAATAATGGTGGTTGCTTCACCCTGCATCAAATTACTATACGCCGGTAATTTTAAATGCTGATCAACCAAGATCCGAATGGGATTTTTTCCCGTCCAAAGTCGATTGTTAAGGGTCGGATTGTCTTTCAAAGCTGTATTGGTTCCAACCATAATAGCAACTTCCTCACTTCGCCATCGATGTACCAAACGATTGGAAAAATCATTACTGATTAATAAGCGTTCATCAGAATCAGATGCGATAAAATGGTTTGCAGTTTCGGCCCATTTTAAAATAATAAAGGGCCGTTTATTTGTATGAAATTCAAAGAAACGCTTATTCAATTCTTGGGCTTCCTTTTCTAAAATACCAAATTCCAATTCAATACCTGCTGCCTTTAAGTTTTCAATTCCCCTTCCATTTACTTTTAAAAATGGGTCACTGCAGGCAATGACTACTTTGGGTATCTTTTGATCAATAATTAGTTGTGAGCAAGGCGGTGTTTTGCCATAATGGGCACAGGGTTCTAAGGAAACATACATTGTAGCTGACTGAATAAGGTGTCGATCCTCTACCGAAACCGACTTGATGCAGTTCACTTCTGCATGTGCTTCACCGTATTTTTCGTGAAAACCCTCCCCTATAATCCGGTTATTATATACCAAAACAGCACCCACCATGGGATTCGGTGCTACTGAGCCAGCTCCTTTAAGGGCCAACTCAAAACAACGCTGCATATAATTTTTTATAATATAATTCATCCAGAATAATCAAAAATAGCCAAATGGTAGTAACATTGCAGCATGACCTTAGAATTAGCCAATTTGCAATTAAAATATCAACTGGAAATTCTCTATGAAAAAAGAGAGGCTTCCCAGATTGCAAATATGGTAATGGAATATATTACAGGTATAAAAAGAATAGACCGGATCGTAGAAAAAGATACAAAACTGAGTCACGAGCAAAGAAATCAGCTCGACTTAAAAACAAATCGATTATTGAACTGTGAACCAGTTCAATATGTGTTAGGTGAAGCCTGGTTTGCCAATAAACCATTTCAGGTGAATCCATCTGTATTAATCCCCCGCCCGGAAACAGAAGAACTGGTAGATTGGATTGTAAAAGATAATACAGAAAAGGAATTTAATAAACTGCTCGATATTGGTACAGGTAGCGGATGTATACCTATTACATTAAAAACACTGATACCAAATACATCTATCATGTCTATTGATATCAGTAGCGAGGCATTAACCATTGCTCAAAATAATGCTATTGATCACGAAGTAAACATCGAATTGAAACAAATTGATTTCCTTGATGAATCAAACTGGCATGATTTACCCCTATTTGATTGTATTGTTAGCAATCCCCCATATATCAAAGATTCTGAAAGGAGTAACATGAGCAAACACGTTATTAAATACGAGCCAAGTATTGCACTTTTTGTGAGTGATGATGACCCTTTGATTTTTTACAGAAAAATTATTTTGTTAGCCAATTCTCATTTATCAAAAAATGGAAGAATTTATCTAGAAATAAATCAAACCCATGGAGAAGAAGTGGTTACCCTTTTTCAGAATCAAGGCTATGAAACAATATTGAGAAAAGACTTAATGGGTAACGATAGAATGGTAAAGGCTGAAAGGCTTATTGATTAATTCGCCCCATTATTATCAACCGCCATTACTGGGGTAGCACCGAGCTTTTTAATGATTTGCATTACTTTGATAGAAGTTCCTAAGTGAGAAGTACTATCTCCATTTATTACCACTGATGGTTTGTCTGTTTCTTTAGCCAGGAATAATTTCAATTCGGGTTCTAACTCGTTAATCCCCATTTTTTTTGAACCTAAATAAATTTGTTGGTCTTTATCAATGGTTATCACAACGGTCTGTTTCGATTTTGTATCGCTTTTTGCTTTTGGGTTTGAGACCTTAATTACATTCGGGTTAGCAAGAGTAGAAACAATTAGGAAAAACAATAATAGGATGAACGATATATTGTTCATCCTATT
>JANYEA010000021.1 GCA_025363385.1 Bacteroidota bacterium
TGAAATACTACAAATTATGAGCGTATCACTGTTAGATAAAACTCGTTTACCAAGCCTTTTTGAGAACCCTTTATACCAAGATGTCAAAGATCAAAACCTTATTCAATTGAAAATCAACCTAATTTAACCGGACACTAGTGAAGGGATGTATATCCAGTTTCTGATAATCAAGGGGGAACAACTCGTGTAGTGATTGATGAATTACAAAAAAATGAACTTAATAAAATTAAGCTTAAAAGAAAGATTTCTAACAAAGAAGATATTAAAGAAATTGTTGAGCATCCAGAGCGTTTTTTTGATGAAGAAAGTGTTGATTTTACAGTATTCTATAGTGATAGGGTGAAAGAGATTGGGGTATATAAACCTAGATTTTACCCATTTGTTTGTCCGTATAAGTCTATTTGGATTCCTGGTATTGTTATAAAGGACAGAGTGCATGGTGAAAAGCGAGTGTATTTTAAAACCTCTCATGATTTAGACGAATTCATTTCTGAGAAAAATTTAGCTCAACATACTGGCAAGGAATTCTTTGAATGGCAAGGGGCTGAAATACCAATTGATGATGCTGAAAAGTTTATTCGAATCGCTAACAAGCAGTTTGACAAGCCAGATCGGCCAATAGATAATATTGAGAATTCAAATGAAAACCAAGTACTTATCATCAAATAGAATGCTGAACTTACTGAGTATTCAGAAGGTAATGAGCAACTTAAAAATATTGATCACAATTTCTTTTCAGTTAATAATCTTTTATCAACAATTAGTTTAAAGGATCATCAAAAAGAAGGGATAGCATGGTTGCAGTCATTGCAATCTAGTAATTACTGTGGCTGTCTTCTTGCGGATGATATGGGTTTGGGTAAGACACTGCAGTTATTGTATTTTATAGAGTGGCATTCTTTACAAAATAATGACTCGAAACCATATTTAATAGTTGCTCCAGTTTCGTTACTTGAAAACTGGGAAAATGAATATATTAAATTCTTCTCTCCTCAAAACCTTACACTTACAAAGCTCTACGGTTCAATTAGTTTATCGAAAGAATTTAATGAATTCGAAAATATTAAGGAAGCCAAAGCACTTCAAAGGAAGCATATCATTCTAACCAATTATGAAACAGTTAGAGCTTATCAAGCAACTCTCTGTCGGATTAATTTTGCAGTTGTTGCTTTAGATGAAGCTCAGAAAATTAAAACACCAGGAACTTTAGTAACCAATGCAAGTAAGGCATTGAAGGCAGATTTCAAAATTGCAATGACTGGAACACCAGTGGAAAATACCTTAATTGACATATGGTGCATTATGGATTTTTCTGTACCCGGTTTATTAGGAAACGCTAAGGATTTTGCAAAAGAATTTCAGAATCCGCTTAAGAATGAAGAAACTGATGTTAAAGAGCTAGGTGAAAGGCTTCGTGAAAGAATTGGTGTATTTATAAAAAGAAGGTTAAAAAGAGACGTCGCAAAAGATTTGCCTAATAAATTTGATAATGATGCTTCTCGAGTAAAAAGAGTAATGCCAATTGCTCAATTTGAACGATATAAAATAGAAATTGAACAAGCTAAGAATGAAGAATTGTCAGGTGTAGATAAGCGTAATCAAATTTTAAAGTCGCTGTGGGCAATTCGAGACATTTCGGATCATCCATATTTAGTAGATAATCAAATTGGTAATTATAGCTCTCATGAATTAATTGAAGCATCAGCAAAACTGCAAACAGTAATTGGACTTTTAGTAAAAATTAAGATGAAAGATGAAAAGGTGATAATTTTTGCTGATAGAAAGGAAACCCAAAAAATGTTGCAAAAGGTTATACTAGATACGTTTGGATTTTTCCCAAGTATTGTAAATGGAGATACCCCAACTTCAAAAAAAATGGAAGGGAAGTCGAAATTAAGTAGACAGCAAACAATAGATCGGTTTCAAGCTGAAGCCGGTTTCCGTGCTATAATTATGTCTCCATTAGCAGCTGGTATTGGATTAAATGTTACAAAAGCAAATCATATAATACATTATACTAGGCATTGGAACCCTGCAAAGGAAGAGCAAGCTACAGATAGAGCTTATAGGATTGGTCAAGATAAAGATGTATATGTATATTATCCTATGGCTGTTTTTCCGGATGAAATGATCGATGATGAAGGGAAGCCACAACTATCATTTGACGAAATTTTAGATAATTTGTTAAGTAGAAAAAAAGGATTAGCTACTAATACATTATTCCCAACTGAACAAGCTGAAGTTAACCCAGAGGAATTATTCGGTAATCTATTTGGCTTTAAAGCAAAAAGCAAACCAACTCCTCTAAGTATAAATAATATAGATAACCTGAATCCGAATTTATTCGAAGCCTCTATTGCAGCGCTATATAGTAAACAAGGGTTTCAAGTATACTTAACTCCTTATTCGAATGACAAGGGTGTAGATTTAGTTGCCCAAAAAGGGGCTGAGAATTATTTGTTTCAAGTGAAGCAATCTAAATCTTTAGTTGGTAATGAAGCCATACAAGAAATTTATACTGCAAAAAATTACTATGATAAAATGTTTAATGAGCAGTTCCAGCTTTTTGTTATTACTAATAGCAATTATAGCCCATCAGCAGAAACCTTAGCAAGGGCGAATAAGATTAATTTAATAAAAAGGAATCAGCTCGATAAATTGATTACTGATCATGAAATTAGTATTCAAGATATCAATTATCATGAAACACAAAGGATGCAAAAGGTTTAATAATATTATTTTTTCAAATTACTGAGTAATGATTTTGCAGCTGGCATGGCTACTTCATCAGCTAGTATTGGGTTGATTTGGAAGGTAGCTTTGTTTTTAAATTTAAGTTTCAATTCATCCATCATTTCATTTCCATAAGCCATAATAAAATGAGGCTTCACTTTTGGATGCCTTTTTTTTACATCTTTCAATATGGATGAGATGTGCTGGGTAACTTCCAAGAATGAACTTTCTTTTTGTACTGCAATACCGAAACAATAATTTGAAAAACCATCAACAGAAACTAAAAGTGAAACTTTGCCATCCATTACGGTGTTAGTGGTAATAAAGCTCATGTAAATCTTTTCCCCTGGTTTGGTTCCTTTCATTCGTTAAAAATAATTAAATAGACTTCAGGCTCCAAGATTATTAAGTTTTCACAACTCAAGATCCGGGTTTATTCATTTCCGACTTCAAAGAATTTTGTTGAAGTTTAATTTTAAGCATCCCCATATCATCACTAACCTTTTGAGCGACAATTTTTGCATATATCTGTGTGGTACGTATTGAATTGTGCCCTAATAAGGCACTTACGGTTTCAATGGGAACACCATTACTGAGAGTAACAGTGGTGGCAAATGTGTGCCTGGCTGTGTGGGTAGTGAGATTTTTCTTGATGCCACATACATCTGCCAGTTCTTTTAAATAAGAATTGAAACGCTGGTTACTGTGGACTGGGAATACTTTATTATTCCGAACACATAACGGATGATTCTTGTATTTTTCAATAATAGCCTCAACAATAGGGAAGATGGGTACGTTTTCTTTACATTCTGTTTTAACCCGGTTTTTCATAAACCATCGCTGGCCATCGATCATGATCTGAATATGATCAGGCGATAACATGGCCGCATCTTTATAGGCATATCCGGTATAGCACATTGCTACATAAACATCTCTTACCTCCTGTAAGCGTTTAATTGGCAGGTGCTTATTCACCAAAAGATCCAATTCATCTTGCATGAGACGCTCGCGATCGGGATGCGTATAGGAACATTTAAATTCATTGATTGGATTCCTTGGTAACCAATCTTTCTGTACACATAGCCAAATGATCTTTTTGGTGTTTTGGATATGCTTCATGGTGGTATTATGCTGCAGTTTTTCGGTAATGGTTAGAAAATGCTCAAAATCTTCGGCAAAGGAATGTTTGATATTGGTTACTGGGATATCATTCAGATGATATTCATGTTTGAGAAAAGATTTGACCTTATCCAGGGTTGCTTTGAACTTAATTAAGGTACCTGGTGCCCGATGGCCTGCTTTTACTTTTTGCTCAAATTGATCGTTATGCCATTTGAATGCATAAATCAAAGTATGGGGAACTTCTTTGATTCCTATATAAGCATTTCGGACCATCTCTGGAGTAACTACCTCATGTTGTGTAATTAATGCATTAAAGTGCTGCTGCAATTTTGCTTTTACTAAAATGAGATGGTTATTTATAGTTTTTGCATCCTCAGAATTTCCACGAACTAAACCACTTTTGGTGTTAAACTGGGTTGGAAATACTTTATGCCCAAGCGCAAATTGAATTCTATTTTGATTGATGGAGAGTCGAACATAAATTGGTGCTTTACTTGTTGAATCGGCCCGTTTTTTCCACAACCAAAATAAAATGGATAAATCCTGAATTGTTTTCATTGATACAGTGTTTTTAGTTAACAAATACGGTTATTTGTTTAGCTGAATGAAATTGGCGTATTCGCTAGGATGCTTTACAGTAAAAGGTTTCCTAAGAAAAAGGTATCATAAAGAAAGGGAGAACCAATGATACCTCAAATGATACCTTTTACATTGATGAAATTTGATACAGAATTGTAATTGTATGGGCTTAAAAACCACTGTTTACATGTAGAATAATAGAAAAAGCCACTCCTAGAAGTGGCTTTTGTGATCTGGCTGGGACTCGAACCCAGGGCCCATACATTAAAAGTGTATTGCTCTACCAACTGAGCTACCAAATCGATCCATTTACCTGCTTTTGGCAGATTCCCTTTCGTAATTGGGAGTGCAAAAATAGGAGTTTTTCATATCTAGCCAAATATTTATTCTAGTTTTTTATTTTAATTACTCACAGATTTGTAAACATTGGTGAACGGAACTGCTTAATTTTGAATATTATACACAATCTATATGTCCTATTTTACGAATAAAGTCGTGGTGATTACTGGTGGATCTGAAGGTATCGGTAAAGCACTCGTAGATTCCTTTCTTCAAATGGGTGCGAAAGTAGCAACCTGCGGGAGAAATTATGATAAGTTATACCAATTACAATCGATCTATTCTGGTAAACCCTTACTCATTCATACTGCCGATGTAAGCAAAGAACAAGATTGCCATCAGTTTATTGAAATGGTGGTGAATTCATTCGGAACTATTGATATATTAATCAATAATGCTGGAGTATCGATGCGCTCATTGGTTTCAGATGTAGAACTAGATACTTTACGTAAGGTAATGGACATTAATTTTTGGGGTACGGTATATTGTACCAAGTTTGCACTTCCCTATATCACAAAAAATAACGGAACTGTAGTTGGCGTATCATCTATTGCAGGTTATCGTGGATTACCCGGCAGAAGTGGATATTCTGCATCCAAATACGCTGTAAATGGCTGGTTAGAAGCACTAAGAACCGAACTTTTGCATACCGGAACCAATATTATGTGGGTTTGCCCTGGCTATACGAAATCAAATATTCGAAACGTAGCTTTAAATAAAGAGGGTAAATCACAAATGGATACCCCCATGCGTGAAGGCGATTTGATGTCGGCCGAAGATTGTGCGGCTCATATTGTAAAAGGGATACAAAAAAGAAAAAGAACCCTAGTAATGACTTTTACTGGAAAAAGAACGGTTCTCATGAATAAGTTTTTTCCTTCACTGACTGATAAATTGGTGCATCGCTTTTTCTTTAAAAATGGTGAGCTTCAATAATAAACGGGTTCTTTAATTCGTTTATTAGGTAGAATGCCCATTTTAACGCTGACAACTGATATTGGTCAACGAGATTATCTCGTTGGTGCCATAAAGGGACAATTTCTCTCCGTGGATCAACGATTTCAGGTCACAGATATCACCCATTATCTATCTCAGACCAATTTTCCCCAAGCTGCCTATATCTGTTCTAATGCTTTTAAATATTATCCAGCTGGGACTTTTCATTTGGTGCTGATCAATTTATACGAAAATCCTCCTAAGCAATTACTGGTTGCTAAATACCATAAACAAGTAATCATTTGCCCAGACAATGGCATACTAACCATGATTATAGGTGAAATGCCCAAAGAATTGATGGCACTTCCTGTAAGAGGCCAAAATACATTATTAGAATTAACCCAACTCGTTGCAGATAGTATTATTAAAGGGGATGGTGAGAAAAGTTTCAGCTTTAAAGGTGCCGCTGCCAAACCAATTGTGGAACGTTATCCTTTAAGACCCACCATTGGGCCTGATTGGATGGATGGACAAATTTTATTTATCGATAGTTTCGAAAACGTGGTAGTTAATATTACAAAAGATGAATTTGAAACGCATCGTAAGGGAAGGAAATTTAAAATTTTCTTACGTAGAAATGATGCGTTTGAGGATATTAGCAATAATTATACGGATGTTCCTGGAACCGAAAAATTGGCATGGTTCAATTCTGCTGGCTATCTGGAGCTCGCCTTAAGAAATGGCAATATTGCTGGTTTATTTGGATTGCAAGTTTTTAACGAACAATTACAACAATCCAGGGCATCGATGGAGAATAAATGGTTCTATCAAACCATTAAAGTGATTTTCGAATAAGGATAATAACTACTAATTCCCAACTCCCTTTTTAAGTTTGTACATTTTTACAGTATTTTCGCATCCCATGATGATGCAGCAATGCTCATTCGGATCATTAAATTATCAATCAATAAATAGTTAATCAGCTATGGCGTACGACGTAATTGTTTTAGGAAGTGGACCAGGTGGATATCCTGCTGCTATTAGAGCATCTCAATTGGGCTTTAAAGTGGCCATCATAGAAAAAGAAAGCCTTGGGGGTGTATGTTTAAACTGGGGTTGTATTCCAACAAAAGCTTTATTAAAAAGTGCACAGGTATACGATTACCTGAAACACAGTAAAGTCTATGGGATCTCAGCAGATAATATACAACATGATTTTACAGGCGTTATTGGTCGTAGCCGAGGTGTGGCAGATAAAATGAGCAAAGGTGTTCAATTCTTAATGAAGAAGAACAAAATTGATGTGGTAATGGGTTATGGTAAAATAAAAGCCAAGGGTCAGATTGAAGTAACAGCTGCTGATGGAAGCAAGAAAATTGTAGAAGGGAAACATATTATCATCGCAACGGGTGGTCGTGCTAAACAATTACCCAATCTGCCAGTGGATGGTAAGAAAATTATTTCTTATCGCGAAGCAATGGTGTTGCCAGAGCAGCCTAAAAGTATGATTGTGGTTGGTAGTGGTGCAATAGGAGTTGAGTTTGCTTATTTCTACAATTCAATGGGAACAAAAGTAACCATCGTTGAATTTTTGCCAAGAATTGTACCTGTTGAAGATGAAGACATTTCTAAAGAATTAGAAAAACAATATAAGAAGCAGGGAATTGATATCATCACGAATGCTTCTGTGGAATCAGTTGATACTTCTGGTACAGGTGTAAAGGCAAAAGTGAAGACACAAACTGGTGAAATTTTCTTGGAAGCCGATATTGTTTTAAGTGCTGTTGGTGTAGTGGCTAATATTGAAAATATTGGGTTGGAAGAATTAGGAATCAAAACAGAAAAGGGAAAGATTGTAGTTGATAAATACAATCAAACCTCAGTTGCTGGAATATATGCAATTGGCGATTGTACCCCTGGTCAGGCCCTTGCACACGTAGCTAGTAAAGAGGCAGTAAATACTGCTGAATTTATTGGTTACAACGAAAAGAAAATACATCACTTACCAGAAGCAATGGACTATGGCAATATTCCAGGTTGTACATATTGCACACCAGAAATTGCAAGTGTGGGCATGACAGAAAAAGCGGCTAAAGAAGCTGGTTACGAATTGAAAATTGGAAAGTTTCCTTTCATGGCAAGTGGTAAAGCTAGTGCCTCAGGTGCTACTGAAGGATTTGTAAAAGTGATCTATGATGCAAAATATGGTGAGTTCTTAGGTTGCCATATGATTGGTAGTAATGTAACAGAAATTATTGCCGAAGCAGTGGTTGCTCGTAAATTGGAAACTACTGCTCATGAAATTTTAAATGCAGTACATCCACACCCAACTATGAGTGAAGCTTTGAAAGAAGCAACCGCTATGGCATATGGTGAAGCGATCGACATCTAAATTTTCTTCTACCAAATAGTTTGTATAAAGGGCTGCTCGCAGCCCTTTTTTTATACAAACAGCTTTGTATTTTTCAGAGTTTTCTCTCTCTTTCTTGCTGACACTTAATCGTTTGTACTACTTTAGTTTGGTCAATATGTATTTAATGTAAAAGTTAGCCTAGGCAACTGAGTATTATTTATATATTATTAATCCCAAATAAGTAACCCTCAATGAATTCAACGCAGGTAGAAACACTTCTTCCTCAACAACTTCTGGATTCTCGGATCTTCTCTGTAGTAGTTACAGATTTGAGCGGAGGGTATCTTTATGTGAATTCACTGTTCCAAGAAAAATTCTCTTTTATTTCTGATAACTTAATTGGATCGCACTTTAGTAAAACAGTTTTTAGTAAAGATGTAATACTTTGTAATACCGCAGCGAAGGCTTGTATTAAAGAACCTGGTCAGTCTTTTGAAATTACTGTTCGAAAAGCAACTGATGAATTAGATTATAATTGGACTCAATGGGAATTAAATTGTCTTAGAAGAGACAATGGAGATCCTTATGCCATTGTTTGTGTTGGTCAGGACGTTACTAAGAAAGATCCTTATAACAGTAGCTTGGACGATCACGATAAAGTACATCGTCAACCCGTTATGAATGAAGCCCAATTCACTTCATTGGTCAGTCATATTCCAGGAGTTATCTATAGAATTATTGGGGATGAACATTTTTCTATTTCATTTATGAGTAACGAAATAGAAAACCTTACTGGATATCCAGTTACCCATTTTTATGAGAATAGAAAAGATGGATTTTCTAGATTGATATTTGAAGGTGATAAGGCCATGGTGAAAGAAACTATTCAACAAGCAATTATTAACAAAGAACAATACGCATTAGAATATCGGATCCTTCATAAAGATGGCAATATCAGATGGGTATTTGAAAGAGGACAAGCAGTATTTGAAGAGGATAGTCAAATTAGCTTCCTAGATGGTTGCATATTCGATATCTCGAATAAAAAACATGTAGAAGAAGCATTAGCATATAGTAAGGATGAGGTTAAACGATTAGCATTGGTTGCACATAGTACTACCAATTCAGTGATGATCACAGACGCTTTTGAAAATATCATTTGGGTAAACCAAGGTTTTACAAGAATAAGTGGGTATACATTGGATGAAGTGATTGGAAAGAAATTTGGATATTCATTAGAAGGACCTGAGGCAGACGAAAACGCGAAAAAACGCTTACGTGATGCTATAGATAACAGACTTCCAATTAAAGACGAATTTTTAAGCTACGCCAAAAATGGTGAGCAGATTTGGTTGGAGGTAGATTCACAACCCTTATTTGATGAAGAAGGTAAGCACCTTGGCTTCATGACAATTGAAAATGATATTACCAAGCGAAAGCATGCCCAACAACAGCAGGAAGAATTATTACAACGTTTAACACTGGCAACCGATTCTGCAAAAATTGGTATTTGGGAAGTAGACCTTAAGAACAACAATCATGTGATCTGGGATGATACAATGTTTGAAATTTACGGTTATGTAAATAACGATCAGGCATCTCCTTACAAGATCTGGAAGAAGTTGATGCATCCAGACGATATGAATATGATCATGGAAATTGTAAATGAATTAGTGGAAGGAAAGAAAGATGTAGACTCTGCGTTATACAGAATCATTACCACAAGCGGTGTTATTCGTTACATCGAAACACATGCTATTGTGAAGAAATCTGAAAATGGTAAAGTGGTTCGTTTAATAGGTACTAATCGAAATGTAACCGAAGACATCCTGGTTCAAGAAAAACTAAAATCGCAAAACAAAGCACTACGCGATATTGCATTCATACAATCTCACGAAGTACGCCGTCCCCTCGCTAATATTTTAGGTGTGATAGAGGTTTTAAATAATAATAATACAGTTTCAAATAAAGATATCCTTGATCATTTGATTCAAAGTGCCAATGAACTCGATACACAAATAAGAAGCATCGTTAAGAAGACAAATTCTTTGGATGGCTTGATTGACGGTTTCTAAAAACTATTTGCCAAATATTTTTTTCAATAAATCGGAAGACCTTGCAACTGGGTCTTTTCTTATTTTAGCCTCTTCTGCAGCAATTTGTAAATAAATTCCATTCAAAGATCTTTCCGTAACATATGCAGCCAGATCAGGATTGATTTTCTTAAAACTAAACTTGTTGTACTGTGTAACAATATTGTTCCAGTTCTTTGTGGCGTTTACTTTATTTAGTGAAGCCTCGATAGATGGGCGAAACTTTTTTGTAAGGGAATCTATTGTTTTTGTTTGTAAATATTTAGTTGCTGCATCATTATTCCCTTTGAGTATACCAAAAGCATCTTCAATACTCATTTCTGTAATGGCTTTGCTAAAAATTGGAATAGCCTCTCTGCTGGCATCTTCAGCAGCACGGTTCATTGATAAAATGGCTTCATCCACTTGCTGATTAAATCCTAGGCTTCTCAGCGACTTTTCAATTTTTGCAGCTTCAGGGGGCATTAAAATTTTAAAAGCAGCATTGCCAAAGAATCCATCAGGCTTTGATAAAATTTCAATACCTCTGGTTGTGCCCACTTGCAATGCCTCCTTTAATCCCTTTGCAATTTCATCGGTTTTGAAGTTTTGAGCATGGCTATACGATAGCATTAAAAAACTGAAGAATAATAGTATGGTTGATTTCATAGCGTAAAATTATATGTCTATTTTTAAGAAGCTTATTGCTTCATTAATTAATTGGATAGTATGAAAATTTCGTGCCAAATATTTTTTTTAGGTTTAATTATATCCCTTCTTTCCTTGATTGAATTAAATGCACAATCTAATTCCAGTGCAACTACCCTCATTTTGATTAGACATGCCGAAAAAGATACTAGTGCGCTAAATTCTGGTATGATGCAGGCAGATCCTCCATTATCTGTAAAAGGTGTTGAAAGGTCTCGCAAGCTATTGGAAACATTAAAATCTTATCATATCGACAGTATATTTTCTACCAATTTTAACAGAACGCGAAATACGGTTCTTCCATTTGCTACCAAATTCAACATAACCCTCTGTCTTTATGAACCAAAGAATCAGGCTGCATTTGCTGAGAAACTAAAGAAAATGAATGGAAAAACAATTTTGGTAGTTGGACATAGTAATACCATTCCTGCTCTAGTAAACCTTTTAATAGGATCAACGAAATATGCCAATCTTGCTGATAATGAGTACGACAAGATTTGGATTCTGCATGAAGAAGCAGGAAAATATACAGAAACACAGATCCAGTATTAAGAAACCCGCCCAAACCTTACCTTTGCAGGCCGAAATCAGTATCCCTAAGCTTAATTCCTTAGTGAATACTACTTCGCATATTAGCATTATGAAATACGAGAAAGAAATTAGTAGACGCAAAACCTTTGCCATTATATCGCATCCGGATGCAGGTAAAACCACTTTAACTGAAAAATTCCTTCTTTTTGGTGGTGCAATTCAAGTAGCGGGCGCAGTTAAAAGTAATAAAATAAAAAAGCACGCAACCAGTGATTTCATGGAAATTGAAAGACAGCGTGGTATTTCTGTGGCAACTTCTGTAATGACATTTGAATACCAGGGAATTTCTATCAACTTGTTGGATACCCCTGGACACAAAGACTTTGCAGAAGATACCTATCGCACACTTACTGCTGTAGACAGTGTAATTCTAGTGGTGGATAGTGTAAATGGGGTAGAGGCACAAACCAGGAGATTGATGGAGGTTTGTAGGATGCGCGACACCCCTGTGATTGTTTTTATCAATAAAATGGATAGAGATGGCAAGGGGCGCTTTGATCTGCTTGAAGAAATTGAAAATGAATTGAAAATTTCTTTGCATCCCATGACATGGCCTATTAATAGTGGTAAAGAGTTTAAAGGGGTGTATAATCTGGATAATAAAAGCCTTCGGTTATTTACTGCCAGCACTAAAGCAGATGAGGAAGATGTAATCTCCATCAGTGATTTAAACGATACCCTTTTAGATGCAAAAATTGGTGATAGAGATGCTGCTCAATTAAGAGAAGATGTAGAATTGATAGATGGCGTATATGGTGAGTTGAATTCGGAAGATTATTTACATGGTAAAGTGGCCCCCGTATTTTTTGGAAGTGCAGTAAATAATTTTGGAGTAAAGGAAATGCTCGATACATTTATTCGAATTGCACCGATACCTAAAAGTCGTGAAACATCAACAAGAACTGTAGCAGCTGAAGAGGATAAATTCAGTGGTTTTATTTTTAAAATTCATGCCAATCTAGATCCTAAACACAGAGACCGCATTGCTTTTATGCGCGTTTGTAGCGGAAAGTTCGAAAGGAATAGATATTTTCATCATGTTCGCTTAGATAAGGATATGCGCTTTAGTAATCCATACTCGTTTATGGCAAGGAGTAAAGATATTATTGAAGATGCTTTTGCCGGTGATGTGGTTGGTTTATTTGATACTGGTAATTTTAAAATTGGCGACACGCTAACCGAAGGGGAAGATTTTTATTTTGTAGGGATCCCTACATTTTCACCAGAAATATTCAAAGAGCTTGTGAATAAAGACCCTATGAAAACCAAGCAATTGGAAAAAGGGATTAGCCAGCTAACCGATGAAGGGGTAGCTCAATTATTTACACAGTTTGGTGGCAATAAAAAAATTATTGGTTGTGTGGGAGAATTACAATTTGAAGTAATTCAATATAGATTACTGCAAGAATATGGTGCTGCCTGTGAATTCAGGTCTTTGCCTTACTATAAGGCTTGTTGGCTTACAAGTAAAGACAGCAAAAAATTAGAAGACTTTCTGAGGTTTAAGCAACAAAATTCTGCGGAAGACAAAGATGGTCATCCAGTGTACTTAGCTCAAAGTGAGTGGTTTTTAAATACAGAGATTACTAATAACCCCGACATAATATTTCATTTTTCAAGTGAGATACATAAATAATATGCAAACAGGAACTAATAAAATAGTGGATATTATTATTGTTGGTTCAGGGCCAATAGGGTTGGCCTGTGCATTGGCAGCTCAGAAAAATGGGTTGGATTATTTGATCATTGAGAAGGGCTGTTTGGTTAATTCATTGTACCATTATCCTGTTAACATGACTTTCTTTTCAACTTCAGAAAGACTTGAAATTGGCGGAATACCTTTTGTATGTAATAATGCTAAGCCCACCAGAAATGAAGCTTTAGAATATTATAGAAGAGTAGCAGTTGCCGCGGCTTTGAAAATTAAATTATTTGAAGAGGTATTGTCAGTTAAAGCAAAAGCAAAAAAATTGTTTTCAGTTAATACTACAAAGGAGCATTATCATGCTAAACATATTATAGTGGCTTCCGGATTTTATGGCCTCCCTTTTTTATTAAATATTCCTGGTGAAAACTTGCCAAAAGTTACGCACTATTATAATGACCCGCATTTTTATGCCTTTCAAAAAGTAGTAGTAGTAGGTGCTAATAATTCTGCTGTAGATGCAGCATTGGAAACCTGGCGCAAGGGAGCGGAAGTAACCATGGTTATCAGAGAAAATCAAGTGGGCGAAAGAGTCAAATATTGGGCACGCCCTGATATTATCAATAGAATTAAAGAAGGTTCTATTACAGCTTATTTTCACTCTCACTTGATAAATATCAAAGAATCAGAAGTTGAGATTAGTACACCGGAAGGAAATATTACCATCCAAAACGACTCTGTGATTGCTGCAACAGGCTATCAGCCAGACCTGAAATTCATTGCAGCTATGGGGATTAAATTATCAACTGATAATATCCAGAAACCCTTTTATAATGAAGAAACACATGAGACGAATATAGGCGGCATTTATTTGGCTGGCGTAATTTGTGGTGGTATGAATACGCATAGTTTATTTATTGAAAATTCCAGAGAGCACGCGGAAAAAATTATTGAACATATCGTATCAAAATTATCATAGAAATGGATCCATTTGAAACAGAAAGATTATTTGTTCGTCAGTTTACAACTGAAGATGCAGATGATTTTTATCTTTTAAATAGCTCTCAACAAGTGATGCAATATATCAGGCCTGTAAAAACAAGGGAAGAAAGTAATGCATTTTTGGAAGAAAATTTCAATTTATATCTTGAGGGTTTCCCCTATGGCAGGATGTACGTTGCTGAAAAATCAACAGGCGATTTCATAGGTACATTTTCTATTTTGTATTTGGATGGTGATGCAGATTATCATATTGGGTATGCTTTGATGCCAGATTTTTGGGGAAAAGGATTTGCTTCTGAGTTGGTGAAATTTGGATCAGCTGTTTTTTTTGAAAGAACAAATCATGCAAGCCTTTTCGCAATTACGCAACCTGAGAATATTGCTTCCGAAAAGGTACTGTTAAACAATAATTTTATACTTTCTGGAGAATTTATTTTAAACGAAGAGAAGCTACATATGTTTTCTCTTAATAGATCTGTTTTTAATAATGAGCTTGTATAAACATCTATGACCACAAAATTGTACTTTTAATAATAATATGAAATCTAAAACACTACAAAAAGACAAGGTAAATATTATAACTCTTGGGTGCAGTAAAAACCTGGTGGATAGTGAAGTGCTGAGCGGCCAGCTTTTAGCTAATGAAATTGATGTAGTTCACGAGAATAAAAAGTTAGATCATAACATTGTTGTTGTAAATACTTGTGGTTTTATTGATAAGGCTAAGGAAGAAAGTATTAATACAATATTAGATCAATTAGAACTGAAAAGAAGAGGAAAACTTGATAAGGTTTACGTAACGGGTTGTTTAAGTGAAAGGTATCGGAATGATTTAGAATCTGAAATGCCCGAAGTGGATGCCTGGTTTGGCACACTAGAATTGCCTTTGATGCTAAAGCAATTTGATGCAGATTATAAAAAAGAATTAATCGGTGAACGTTTATTAAGCACGCCACAACATTATGCTTATTTAAAAATTAGTGAAGGTTGCAATAGAACCTGCGCATTTTGTGCTATCCCTTTAATGCGGGGTAAACATATTAGCAAAACCATAGAAGAGTTGGTAACTGAAGCCGAAGGGCTGGTTAAAAAGGGGGTGAAAGAGATCATGTTGATTGCGCAAGAGTTAACTTACTATGGATTAGATATTTATAAGGAAAGGTCATTGCCTAAATTATTAAATGCTTTAGCAGATATAAAAGGGATCGAATGGATCAGACTGCATTATGCCTATCCAAGTAAGTTTCCTTTAGAGATTTTAGACACTATCAGAGAGCGGGATAATATTTGTAAATATTTAGATATGCCCTTACAACATGCAAGTAATAGTATGTTGAAAGCCATGAAGAGAAATATTACTCGTGAAGAAATGGGTGAACTTATTAAAACTATTCGAGAAAAAGTACCTGGTATTTGTTTACGAACTACATTGATTGCCGGGTTTCCCGGAGAAACAGAGATGGATGTGGAAGAATTAAAAGAATTTTTGCAGGAACATCGATTTGATCGGGTGGGTATATTTAGTTATAGCCATGAAGAAAATACTTCTGCCTACGATTTGATCGATGATATTTCTGCAGATGAAAAGCAACGCAGGGCTGAAGAAATCATGGAAGTGCAACAAGAGATTAGTTTAGAGAAAAATCAAGAAAAGGTTGGAAAGATCTTTAAAGTGCTCATCGATAAAAAAGAAGCCGGCCGGTATTTAGGTAGAACTGAATTTGATAGTGTGGAAGTAGATAATGAAGTTGTGATACATTCAAGTAAAAAATTGCAGATTGGTGATTTTGTAATGGTAAAAATTACAAAAGCCTACGATTATGATTTAGAAGGAGAAGTAGTTATTTAATTTCAACACTATAAAATTAACTGATATGTCAATTCAATGGAAAGGAGTTTTTCCCGCACTTACTACAAAATTTACTGCAGATGATCAATTGGATCTTCCCTTATTTGAAAAGAATTTAGATGAGCAGTTAGCAGCCGGTGTAAATGGTGTGATACTTGGTGGAACTCTGGGTGAAGCAAGTGTATTAAGCACCGATGAAAAGGAAACCCTTGTAAAATTTGCAATTCAAAAAGTGGCAGGTAAAGTTCCTGTGATTATTAATATTGCAGAAGGCTCCACTCGGGATGCTATACAACAAGCAAAGTATGCAAAGCAATGGGGTGCACAAGGTATTATGATGTTGCCTCCTATGCGCTATAAAACAGATCATCGTGAAACAGTGGCTTATTTTAAAGCAGTAGCTGAGAGCACCGATCTGCCGATTATGGTGTATAATAATCCAGTTGATTATAAAATTGAAGTAACCTTAGATATGTTTGCTGAATTAGCAAGTTGCACTAATATTCAGGCGATAAAAGAATCTACACGTGACATTTCAAATGTAACAAGATTGATTAATCGATTTGGTGATCGGTTTAAAATCCTATGTGGTGTTGATACTCTGGCCATGGAAGAATTGGTAATGGGTGCTGAAGGATGGGTAGCTGGTTTGGTATGTGCTTTTCCAAGAGAAACGGTAGCTATTTATCGCTTAGTGAAAGCGGGTCATATTCAAGAAGCGCAAAAGATCTACCGTTGGTTTATGCCATTACTTGAATTAGATATACATCCCAAATTAGTACAGTATATAAAATTAGCAGAACAACAAGCCGGTAATGGATCAGAAGCGGTTCGTGCCCCAAGATTAACGTTGATTGGGGAGGAGCGAACTAGGGTACTTTCTATTATCGATCAAGGCATATCTTCAAGACCGGAATTACCTGAGTATTTACATTTAAACAATTAATCATGCCCCTCACTAAAACAATTACATCTTTGCCTGAAATTGATCAAGTAATGGATCAATCAATGCAAGCTTTTTTGGAGTATAAAAAAATAAATGCTACTGATCGTGCAGCATTTTTAGAAAGAATTGCTGATGAAATAGAAGCATTAGGCGACATATTAATTCGTACAACACAGGAAGAAACCAATCTTCCTGAAGCCAGATTGTTAGGAGAGAGGGGAAGAACCACCATGCAAATGCGCATGTTTGCTGCTATGTTAAAGGAAGGTAGTTGGTTGGAAGCCAGTATCGATCATGCTATTCCTGAGAAAGTTCCTGCAAAACCCGATATTCGAAAAATGTTAGTTCCTCTTGGGCCTGTGGTGGTTTTCGGTGCAAGTAATTTTCCATATGCTTATTCAACTGCAGGTGGAGATACGGCTAGTGCTCTTGCCGGAGGTTGTACTGTGGTAGTTAAGGCACATCCTGCACATTTGAAAACTTCGTCACTCATTGCTGCTGCCATTCAAAAGGCGATTGAGTTTTGTAAAATGCCAAATCACTGTTTTCAGCATGTGATAGGAACTTCATTTGAAATTGGTAAAGCATTGGTGCAACAATCGCATACAAGTGCAGTTGGATTTACGGGATCTTTTTCGGGTGGTAGAGCCTTATATGATTATGCAACTGTAAGGCCAAAACCTATTCCAGTATTTTCTGAAATGGGAAGTACTAACCCTGTTCTGCTATTATCTGATGCCTTAGCAAAAAATGCAGAAACGATTGCGACACAGTATGCTGGTTCTATTACACTTGGAGTTGGACAATTTTGCACCAATCCAGGGTTATTGATAGGTGTTGGTTCAGAGGGATTAGATACATTTAAAATTACATTAGCAAATGCCATTAATCAGGTAGCACCTGCAAAAATGTTGCATTCCGGTATTCTGAATGCCTATGAAACGAATCGTTCAAATGCATTAACTACCAAAGGGGTTTCTACAATTTCAAATAATAATGTGGTTAATGAAAATAGTGCAGCACCTATGATTGCACATGTGAAAGGGATTGATTTTCTGACAAATGAAAATTTAAAAGAAGAAGTGTTCGGACCCTATGCTTTACTGATTGAATGTTCGGATATAGAAGAATTGAAAAAGGTATGGACTTCTGTTAGTGGACAACTTACCACTAGTATCATGGGTTCAGATAAAGATTTTGAAACCAATCCAGAATTAATGGAAATGGCTAGCCAAATAGCGGGAAGAGTATTGTTGAACGGGGTGCCTACTGGTGTAGAAGTTTGTGCCAGTATGGTTCATGGCGGACCTTACCCAGCTTCCACTGATAGCAGGTATACTGCGGTTGGTGTAAATGCAGTAAAGCGTTGGGTAAGACCAGTTTGTTACCAAAATTGTCCAGATCATTTATTGCCCGATGCGCTGAAGGAATCAAATCCTTTGCAAATAAAAAGAATGATTAATGGAAATCCTTATCAATAAGAACTTAACAGTTTCTGATTTTGTTTTGCTTCCGTTATTTGAAAATAAAAGCAAATCAGAGTGGATAGAAGCAGATATACTGCGATAATCAAACTCAGGTAAGGGTATAATTTATTACTGCCAAACCAATCGCCACTTAAAAAAATAATGCACCATCCAGTTGATGATTTCATAATTTCCCAGATCCAAGCATAAGTGCTATTGTCCATTTGTTCGGTATAAGCATATACAAAAAGGAAAATAAAACCGCCGTAAATAAACATTCCTGGGGAGCCTATCTGAGCAATATTTCCAAAGAAAAAACTTACAAAAAAAAATAGTACAACTAGTTGTAACCATACCCAAACATTAAACAAGAAACTATTCTTAGTATCGTATTTTTCAAAATGATACACATCATTTATTTTAAATACTGGGAATTTTTCCACTACATCTGCAGGACGCCAACCTGTTGGCATGAACCAAATTCTTAGTTTATCGTTCCAGTTTTTAGTGCGCCATGCATCTTTGATCAATAAAAAAAGATGCATAAAATTTATCTTAATTGGATTCCAGGTTTGAGCTGGCCTTGTTATTCCATATACCGCAGGAATATGTGGCAACTCTTCTTGAAATGTGCCAAACCATTTGTCCCAAAAAATAAAGATCTGTCCATAATTTTTATCTAAGTACTCTCTATTAATTGCATGATGAACCCTATGATGTGAAGGCGTTACAATGATGTTTTCTAGGAAACCCATTTTGTTGATATGCCTTGTGTGATACCAGAATTGAGCAAAAAGATGTAAGGGTGCAACAACTGCAATTACTTCTGCAGGAACTCCAAAAATTGCGGCAGGTAATAAAAAAATGGTGAATAACCTGATAAATGAAGAGATACTTTGTCTTAATGCACAAGCCAGATTGTATTCTTCGCTGCTATGGTGAATGATATGTGCATTCCAGAAAATATTGTATTCATGATCTATTCTATGTACCAGGTATCCGGTTAAATCTAAGGCAAAGAATGCTATGATATACCATTGCCAGGTAGATTGTACATGAACTATCGCAAAATGATCTACCATCCAGCTATAACCAATGATCGTAATGCTTAAACCAAGTACATCTTTGGTTGCATTGGTGATTCCAGAACTTAAACTGGAGATCATATCCATATTGCGAACCGTATCATTATGCTTGTACCATCCGTACCATTTTTCAAAAAGTACCAGTATCAAGAATGCCGGCATAGCTATTAGCAATATTTTTCCGTATTGTTCCATATGGCTGTTTATTTTTACAATCGAATCAAATTTAAGTAGGATTATCTACATTCATTTACAATTTTATCTCATGCTACATTCGCCGATTTCGATCAACTATATACCTTATAAAGAAAAGCTTGGATACCATTTTTTTTGTATTGATGCACATACTTGTGGAAATCCTGTTAGGGTGGTGGCTGCAGGCGGACCAGCTTTGGAAGGAAATACTATGAGTGAAAAAAGGCAACATTTTTTACGAGAATTTGATTGGATTAGGAAAGGGTTGATGTTTGAGCCTCGAGGGCACGATATGATGAGTGGAAGTATTTTGTATCCGCCTATGGATCCCCAAAACGATGTAGCAGTTTTATTTATTGAAACTAGTGGATGTTTGCCTATGTGTGGTCATGGCACTATTGGTACTATTACGATTGCCATTGAAGAAGGATTAATTCAACCAAAACTGCCTGGGGTAGTTCGGATGGAAGCGCCTGCTGGTTTGGTTATTATTAATTATGAACAAGTGGGTAAAAAAGTGGTTTCTGTAAAACTTACAAATGTGCCTGCTTACCTCGCAGCAGAAAATGTAAAAGCAACTTGTACAGGTTTAGGAGAATTGCAAATGGATGTGGCATATGGAGGGAATTTTTATGCTATTGTGGATGTTCAGGAAAATTTTAAAGGCATTGAACATTATACGGCAGGCGATTTAATTAGTTGGTCGAGGGAATTGCGAAAGAATATTAATGAAAATCATCGTTTCATTCATCCTGAAAACCCTACCATCAATGGTTGCTCTCATATTTTATGGACAGGCGCCGTACTTGATGAAAGTTCAACTGCCAGAAATGCTGTTTTTTATGGTGATAAAGCGATTGATCGTTCGCCCTGTGGAACAGGTACCTCAGCAAGAATGGCACAATGGTATGCAAATGGAAAATTAAAAGCCGGTGATGTTTTTATTCATGAAAGTATCATTGGTTCTAAATTTATTGGTAGAATTGAAGAAGAAACCATAGTAGATGGCAAACCATCAATAAGGCCTAGTGTAGAAGGGTGGGCCAGAATTTACGGATATAACCAAATTACAATAGACTCTGATGATGACCCATATGCTTTTGGTTTTCAGGTAATATAATCGAATTTGTAATCAAATTGCTAAACACTAATTTCAATTAACTAAAAGAGTACCATGAAAAAATTGCTGATCATTTTGTTTTGTTCAATTCAAGTAGGGTACGCTCAAACCTCTATGATCTGGTCTAAAGAAAAGGCCAATGAATGGTATGCAAAACAGCCATTTCTTTCTGGTGCTGATTTTTTGCCCAGTACCGCTATCAATCAATTGGAGATGTGGCAAGCAGATACATTTGATACAACCACCATTAATCGTGAATTGGGCTGGGCTGAATCTCTGGGATTTAATACGTTAAGGGTATTTCTACACAATTTGGTTTGGCAACAGAACGCAAAAGGGTTTAAAAATAGGATTAACCAGTTTTTACAAATTGCCAATAGGCATCATATCAAACCAATATTTGTTTTCTTTGATGATTGTTGGAATCCAGAGCCAGTGATAGGTAAGCAACCTGAACCCCTACCTGGTGTACATAATTCTGGTTGGATGAGAAGTCCGGGTAAAACAATGCATAACGATAGTACCCAATGGGGTGTGCTGGAAGCATATGTAAAAGATATTCTCAGGACATTCAAAAACGATCATAGAATTCTTTTATGGGATTTATATAATGAGCCAGCCAATAGTGATTATGGATTAAGCTCTTTGTCGTTGCTTAAAAATATTTTTCAATGGGCATGGTCTGTTCGCCCTTCGCAACCGCTCACCGTGGGAGTTTGGTTTGAAGAGTTTCCTGTTATCAATGCATATCAATTGTCTAATTCAGATGTAATTTCTTTTCATAATTATGGAGATTCCAATTCGCTGAAATCTACCATTGATAGTCTTGAAAAAAGAGGAAGGCCCATCATCTGCACTGAGTATATGGCAAGAAAACAAAATAGTTTGTTTGTTACTCATTTGCCCATTTTTAAAGCGCATAAAGTGGCGGCCATTAACTGGGGATTCGTGAGTGGAAAAAGCAATACTATTTTTCCCTGGGGAAGTAAATTAGGCAGTCAGGAACCTGCAATATGGTTTCATGATATTCTTCGCAAAGATGGTAGCCCGTTTGATAAAACTGAAACTGAATTCATTAAAAAAATCAATGGCCGGAATTAGCAAAGATTACCGAAATTTGTATCTAATATATTTTCAGACAGGATAAAATGTAAAGTATGAAGGTGGTAGTGTTAGGTGGTGGAATTATTGGGTTAAGTAGTGCCTATTATTTAAAAGAAAGTGGTCATGATGTTACTTTGATAGACAAAACAGATATTAGTAGTAACTGTTCTTATGGCAATGCGGGATATGTATGCCCTAGTCATTTTATTCCTTTGGCAACACCCGGAATTGTAAAGCAAGGATTAAAATGGATGTTGGATTCTAGAAGCCCTTTCTACGTTCAACCCAGATTTAATTTGAGTTTGATTGATTGGGGATTAAAATTTATGCGTGCTGCAACACCAGAAAAAGTGGAGCAGGCAGCCATCCCTTTAAGAGATATAGCTATTTTAAGTAAAAAATATTACGAAGAATGGACTAGACTGCCTCAATTTCAATTTGCATATGAACAAAAGGGTTTATTAGAAATTTTTCAAACGGATGCTGGGGCATCTCATGCCGAACATACAGTTCATAAAGCGCAGGAATTGGGTTTGTCTGATACTGTTTTACTATCCTATGATCAATTACAGGCATTAGAACCCCAAACAAAATTAAATGCTAAGGGAGCTATACATTTTAAATGTGATGCACATCTGTATCCTAATAAATTAATGCAACAAATGATTGCTCATTTAAAGCAAGTAGGTGTTGTTTTTAAAACCAATGAAGAAGTTGTCGGTTTTGAAAATTCAAATGGGAAAATTACAAAAGTAATTACCGATAAATCAATTTACGATACAGATACAGTGGTTATAGCTACAGGTTCTTGGTCTCGGGAATTAGCTGCAAAAATGCAAATAAAAATACCTTTAGTAGCAGGGAGAGGATACTCAGTTACATTAGAAAATTCTAAGTACCGCATCAATCATCCTTCTGTTTTAATTGAAGGAAGGTCGGCACTTACACCCATGGACGGCAATAAAATTCGCTTTGGCGGTACTATGGAAATTACATCTACAAATACACCACCTCGAATTGAAAGGGTAGAAGGCTTACTGGCAGCAGTGAAACGATTCTATCCGGAATTTGATGTTCCTGTACCTACTATCGATAATATTTGGTATGGATTCCGCCCTTGTTCTGCAGATGGATTACCCTATATCGGCCGCACCAATAAATGGAAGAATGTGGTGATGGCAACTGGGCACTCTATGTTAGGTCTTAGCCTTGGCGCAGGTACTGGAAAACTAGTGAATGAAATAGTGAATGAAGAAACCATAAGTATGGATCTTACCGCTTTTAATCCGAATCGTTTTAATTAGCAATTGGATATATTTTAATGAATGGCTTTATTAATTTCCGCTAAGTTGTACTTTTAATGTCTATGATTGATTTTGACTGTTATAGTGTTCCATACGAGAAAACCGGTTTCTTTTCTAATTTAGTGAACGACTATTTAAGTCATTCTTCAAACCTTACTGAGTTCTATGCAAACCAACCTACTTTAGATGGAATTAAAGCATCCATTAAAGCTCGTCAGTCATTTGATACTCCTCGTGAATTACTAATAAACTGTTTAGAAGAACAATATACGGGTCTTGTAAAATCGGAAAAATTGCAGGAAAATTTAAAACTGCTTTCCAATTCCAATACTTTTTCTATTACAACCGCACACCAACCCAATATTTTTACCGGGCCATTATATTTTATTTATAAAATACTTCATACAGTTAAATTAGCAAATCAACTGGCGAAAGAATTGCCAGAATACAATTTTGTACCGGTGTATTATATGGGAAGTGAGGATGCAGATTTGGATGAGCTTGGGCAGATTAACTTGGCTGGTCAACAATTGGTATGGAATACGCAACAAACTGGAGCCGTTGGTAGAATGAAAGTGGATAAGCCCTTTCTGCAATTGATAGATGCTATGGAAGGGCAGATAGGCGTTTTAGAATATGGGTTGTCTTTAATTAAGGTATTTAAATCTACTTATACCCTTGGTAAAACAATACAACAAGCAACACTTGAATTGGTAAATTATTTATTTGCAGAGTACGGTGTAATTGTGTTGATCCCAGATAGTGCACAATTAAAATCTGCCTATCATTCTGTAGTAAAGAAAGAGCTTACGGAGCGTTTTTCGCATCAATTGGTAAACGAAACAATCAGCTCTTTGAAGGATAATTATAAGGTTCAAACGGCAGGAAGAGAAATTAATTTATTTTATTTAATAGAACAGAACCGTGTTCGAATTGAGTTGGATAACGATATTTTTCTAGTAAAAGAATTAGGGTTATCGTTTACCCAAACTGAAATATTACAGGAACTTGAACAGCATCCTGAAAGGTTTAGTGCCAATGTAATTCTGAGAGGCGGATTTCAAGAAACAGTTCTTCCCAATATTTTATTTATTGGAGGAGGTGGAGAATTAGCATATTGGATGGAATTGAGAAAAGTATTCAATGCAGTAGGTATACCTTATCCGGTATTGGTTTTACGCAATTCTTTTTTATTGATGAAAGAAGTTCAGTTTCAGAAACTGCTTCAGTTAGGGATTGGGTTACAGGAAATTTTTCAAAACGATTTTGATTTATTGAATCAATTAGTGAAAAGAGAAAGTAAGGCAAGTTGGAACGTTTCAGATGAAATCAATGCAATCAAAACTTTATACCTGCAAATTCAGGAAAAAGCTGCTGGGGTGGATGCAACCTTGAACGAACACGTACTTTCTTTGGAAATTAAGTCGGGTAAGAAATTAGCTGAACTTGAAAAGAAAATGCTTCGTGCGGAAAGAAATAAATTTGAGGCTTCTGAAAGACAAATTACATCTATTAAATCAGACCTATTTCCCAATAATAGTTTGCAAGAAAGAGTTTTCAACTTTTCCGATATTTATTCCAGAATGAGTAATGATTTTTTACAATTGATTTATGAAGCATCTCCCACATTAGAAATGCAATTCACAATCGTTGTAGTTAAATAAATGTCTACTATTAAAGGTCAAATTGATTTGGCCAATCTTTCTTCAGCAAATTTATTTTAGCGGCTACCTCATCATTTAATTGTGCTTTATAGGTAGCTAGAAAAGATGAAATGGATTCATCTGTTGATCCTATAATTTGTGCGGCTAAAATTCCTGCATTTTTTGCTGCATTTAACGCAACTGTTGCCACTGGCACACCATTTGGCATTTGTAAGATGGATAATACAGAATCCCATCCATCTATTGAGTTGGAAGATTTAATAGGAACACCAATTACAGGAAGCGTAGTTATAGCGGCAATCATACCAGGTAAATGAGCAGCGCCACCAGCACCGGCAATGATTGTTTGTAAACCCCTGCTTTTAGCTTTCTGAGCATATTCAACCATTCTAATAGGAGTTCTATGTGCAGAAACTACGGTAAGTTCAAAAGCAATACCGAATTTTTGTAAAATATCGGCCGCATCCTGCATTATCTTAAGGTCGCTGTCGCTTCCCATTACAATTCCCACCAAAGGTTTGTTAGTATTCATGGCTTTTTATTACAGTTGCAAGATAATTTAAATTCCAGCTTCCAATTCCATCAACTTTTCAAAAGCTGTTTCATACTCTTGATTTAGGTTATTGAATTGTAATTGGATTGATTTATAATCATTTTCTAATTGTACAAATTTGTTTTTATCAGCATAAATGCTTGGATCGCCCATGGCTGCTTCGATTCGTAATTTTTCAGTCTTTGCCTTATTCAAATTGGCTTCAATTTGTTGCAATTGCTTTTGTTGTCTTTGAAGCTCCTTTTGTACATCTTTATTGATGGGCGTTTTATCTACTTGTTTGGGCTGTTCTTTTTTGGGCTCAACCTTTGGTTCCGGTTTTGTTTCAACTTTATTTGCTTCCTGTTTGGCCATGCGTTCGTTCCATTCTACCCATTCCTGATAAGACCCTTTGAATTCTTTGATCTGGTGATCAACGATTTCCCAGATCTTATTGGCTGTTTTAGAAATAAAATAACGATCGTGGCTTACAAGAATAATACTGCCCTCATATTTATTTAATGCATCTGCTAATAAATCAACTGAGTGCATATCCAAGTGGTTCGTTGGCTCATCTAATATCAGGAAATTTGCTTTGCTAACAATTGTTTTTGCTAGTGCTACACGTGCTTTCTCTCCTCCACTTAGTACCCGAATTTTTTTATCTATATCATCACCGCCAAAAAGAAATGCTCCCATTAAACTTCTAAGTTCTACATCACTTTTCTTGCTACCACAGCTTTGCATTTCTTCTAAAATGGTATGCGTCATAGTTAGGGCTTCTAATTGATGCTGTGCATAGAAACTTTCTTCCACATTATGCCCCCAAACACGCTCTCCTGAGAAAGACTCTGTACCTGCCACCATTCTAAGTACGGTAGATTTTCCTTTACCATTGGCTCCAATTAAAGCAATTTTATCTCCTCGGTCGATCTCAGCACTTGTATGGTTAACAATGTTGATGCTGCTAAAATTCTTACTTACATCTTTTAAAGAGACCAGCACTTTGCCAGGAACTTTATCTAATTGAAAATTGATGCGTAGGTCAGGACGTTCTAATTGTACATCTTCTATTTTGTCGATCTTATCTAATCTTTTTTGAACACTCTGTGCTTGTGCGGCTTTACTTGCTTTGGCCTTAAAACGTTCTATAAAGCGTTCTTGCTGACGGATATAATCCTGTTGATTTTCGAACGCTTTTTGTTGCATGTCGATACGGATCATTTTCTCCTGTTCATAAAATTCATAATCTCCAGAGTAGATATGAATTTGTTGCTGATATACCTCCACGATCTTATTGACCATTTTATTGAGGAAGAATTTATCATGACTTACAATTACTACACTACCCTTGTAGTGCAAAAGATATTTTTCAAGCCACTCAATTGAAGGAAGGTCTAAGTGGTTGGTAGGTTCATCCATCAATAATACATCGGGTTGCTGCAAGATCATTTTAGCGAGCAAAACACGCATTCGCCATCCTCCACTAAACTCTTTATAAGGTCGAATCAGATCCTCATTACTAAATCCTAAGCCATGTAAAACTTCTTCTGCTTTATGATGAATATTGTATCCATCTAGTACATCTAATTCATGAAGTGCATCGGTATATTTAATTAGAAGCTCTTCGTTTTCTGTATCTGCTTCCAGTTCATAACCGAGGGTTTCGATTTCTTTTTCAAGTTGTCGAACGCGTTCAAATGCACTTAAGGCAACTTCAGTAATATTTTCACTTGTATCAAAGCTTAAAAGGTCTTGGTGCAAATAGCCAATGGTAGTGTCTTTGCTTTTTTCTACCGATCCTTTGGAAGGCAGGTATTCACCTACCAAAACCTTTAATAAAGTTGACTTACCAGTACCATTATATCCAATTAACCCTACACGGTCGCCTGGCTGAATATGCCAGGTTGCATCTTCCACAATTACACGGGCTCCAAATTCAAACGTAACATTTTGTAATCCTATCAGCATCTCTTAACAAGTATTTAAGGCCGCAAAGGTAATTGCAAACTGCTGCCAAAGCAATTTGCTTTAGTTTTGTGGAACAATTTTTTTTATGAAAAGCCAATTTTTACTGTTTTTACTTGTGATTTTACTTTCATGTAACAGTCAAAACGATAAAATGGCGCCAGAATCCGGACCTAAGCAAGTTGCTTTAACTAAATCTGCCAATTCCCCTGCCTTTAATAATTCATTTAAAGAGCTGCTTAATGCGTATTGGGGTTTAAAAGAGGCCTTTATTGCAGAAAAAGATAGCGGCATTGCCCAATCTGCCCGGGCTATGATGGTTAGGGCTGATAGTTTAAAGTTATCCGAATTAAAAGCAGATAGCAGTCTCATATTTACTGCAAGAACTTATTCAGAAGGAATTTCTTCAGAATTGATTGGTTTGCTAGGAGAAAAAGAGATACTTTTTAAAAGGAGGTCATTTCAAATGGTAAGTGATCAATTATATGATTTAATAAGAACTGTACAATATGATCAATTGCTTTTATTGCACGCCTATTGTAACAATGCATTTGACGATCAAGGAGCTTATTGGATCTGTTTGCCTGAAGAACTTAAAAATCCATATCTCCCAAAAAGCGCAACAATTTGTTGTGAAATCAAAGACACTATTCAGATGGGCCCCAATCATTAATCGAGCTTTAAAGAACATTGTAAAGCCACATTTGTTAAGGTAATATGCAAAGAAAACAGCGGTATATTTTTATCAGTTTATATTTTCTTGCTTTTGCAGTTAATGCGCAAGAAAAATATACACTAAATGGCTATATAAAAGATTCTTTAACTGGTGAAACTTTAATCGGGGCTAATTTATATATCCGTTCGGAAGGGAAAGGGGTTAGTGCAAATCAATATGGTTTCTATTCTATTACATTGAAAAAAGGGAACTATAAGGCCCAGATTTCTTTTGTAGGCTTTCAAACAAAGGAATTAGATATTCAGTTAAATAGCAATCTTCAAAATACGATCTTGCTAACTTTGAATACTAATGCAATTAATAATGTAACGGTAGTGGCACGTAAAAGAGACAATAATATCAAGACGGCACAAATGGGAAAGATGGAATTAAACATCAACACCGCCAAAGCTATACCTGCATTTATGGGTGAAGTTGATATTATGAAAACACTTCAGTTGATGCCTGGTATCAGAAATGCTGGAGAAGGTAATGCTGGTTTCTATGTGCGTGGAGGTGGGGCTGATCAAAATTTGATTTTATTAGACGATGCCGTGGTGTATAATACAGGGCATTTATTTGGATTCTTTTCGATATTCAATAGTGATGCAATAAAAAACGTAACACTGATCAAAGGAGGAATGCCTGCCCAATATGGTGGCCGTTTATCTTCAGTGGTAGATGTGGCTATGAAAGAAGGTAATACCAATAAAACACAGGTTGATCTTGGAATAGGATTAATTGCATCACGGTTTTCTATTCAGGGCCCATTGAAAAAAAATAAGGCATCCTATATGATTTCTGCCAGAAGAACCTATGCAGATGCCCTGGCTAAACCTTTTATAAAAAAATCGAGTGATTATTATGGATCTGGGTACTTCTTTTATGATCTGAATGCAAAAATGAATTATGCGTTTTCTGAAAAAGATCACCTGTATTTAAGTGGTTATTTTGGAAGAGATAAATTTAATTTCAATAACTCAAAGCGTTCTTTTCAAACAGAGATACCTTGGGGAAATTCAACTGCTACGCTAAGATGGAACCATGTATTCAACAAAAAATTATTTGCAAATACGACACTTGTTTATAACGACTATCAATTTGCATTGAATGGTAAACAAAATGATTTTAATATCAATTTGTCTTCAGGTATTCGCGATCTGAATGTTAAAACTGATTTTGATTATTATGCTTCACCAGAACATAAGATAAAATTTGGCGTACAATATACATTTCACACATTTCTGCCAAATGTATTAAGTGGCAATCAGGATAGTGTGGTTTTTACGCCTCAAAATGCCACTAAAAAATATGCCAATGAATATGCTGTTTATTTACAGGATGATTGGGAAATCAATTCAAAATTAAAATTGAATCTTGGTTTGCGTTATAGCAGATTTCAACAAGTAGGGAGGTATACAAAATATATCAGAGATGTAAACGGAAATAAAATAGATAGTGTAGTGTATGGTAAAGGTCAATCTGTTCAAGTAGATGGTGGCTTTGAGCCACGGGCAACTCTGCGATATGAACTAAACGAAACAAGTTCTATAAAGGCTGCTGTTACCCATAACCTTCAATATATTCATTTGGTTACAAATGCGGGCACCACTTTACCTACCGATCTTTGGGTGCCAAGTACGTCCATTGTTCAACCGCAATTGAGCTGGCAATATGCCATGGGTTTTTTCAAGAATTTTAAAGATGGAATGTTTGAAACTTCTATTGAAACTTATTACAAAACAATGGATCATCAAATTGAATACAGAGAAGGCTATACCCCTTCTTTAAAGGATCCGGAAGAAGAATTTGTTTTTGGAAAGGGTTGGAGTTATGGAACGGAACTTTTTGTAAATAAAGTGAAAGGTCGTTTAACGGGTTGGGTAGGCTATACCTTGAGTTGGACGATGCGTAGGTTTAAAGATCTCAACAATGGGATGAAATATCCCAGTAGAAACGACAGACGACATGATCTATCTATTGTAGCTAATTTTGAGTTGAATAAAAAATGGAAATTGGGTTCAGTATTTGTTTATGGAACCGGAGCTGCGATTTCTGTTCCTGAAAGATTTTATTTTGTAGCAGGTACGCTTACACAAGAGTTTAGCAAAATCAATGCGTATAGAATGGCAGCATATCATCGTTTAGATTTTGCTGCAACGTATACGCCGGCCTATAAAGCCAATGCCAAATATTCAAGTAACTGGGTTTTTAGTGTTTATAATATTTACAGTAGAATGAATCCTTACTTCATCTATTATGATCAAACGGGTTCTGCTGCAACAGGAGATTTAAAAGTAAGCGCAAAGCAGGTTTCTTTATTTCCTATAATACCTTCTGTTACCTGGAATTGTAAATTTTAAATCTATTCTTTTGGTTTGTACTCTATGATTACTTTAGCATTCCTTTCTTCTGTAGAAGTTAAAAATATTTCATACCTTTTTTTGCCAGCAGTAATTACCATCAACGCAGTGTTAGGAGGGATTTCACCCATATTTTCAGCTACCATAATAAACTCGTGACGAGGATCTTCTTTCGACATCTTAAATTTTAATGTGATTGGGGTATAGCCCAAGCCGCCATTTTTAACCACCTGCACATTATTGTGAAATACCGAAATCGAATCATGATCAATTGTGCCATTATCGTATAAATCAAGTTGTATGGAGTTCTCGTCTGTTTGAATGGTTCTAACCAGATTGTTTTCACGTTCAATTAAAACTTTTGGAATTACAGTTGATTTCTTTACCGTTAATTCTTTAGGCTTTGAAGAAATGGTATCATTTTTTTTAGGTTCCGCAATCACACTACTGTTTGAAGGAATAGATATTTTTGGGGTTGTAACCAGATTATTTTCTGCTCCGGGTTTTATTTTCGGAGTATTTGAAGGCTTAGTAGCAGATGAGATCGGATTTTGTTTTGTATTGGAAGGTGTTTTTTGTTTTGCAGTATTCAAATTACTTGGATTAGTACTTGTTGCAGGAGGGGTAGATTTTAATTTGCTACTATTTTCTGACGGTTTCTTTTTCAATAAAAAATCTTCTGGCTGAAAATCTGATTTGGCAACCCTCTCCAGATAAACTTTCCCTGATCCACAATCTCCTTTATCTTTTAGATTCACAGAAATAAAACTGCCTTGTAATACTTCTAATTTCCCCATCTTGGAATAATCGAGATAACATGTCATTAAGCAAGGTTGACTCTTATCTCCAATTTCTAATTCAATTAAGCCTGTCTCTTTAATAATCAAAGTTTTTGAAGCCGGAGTATAAATTCCTTGCATACTCGCCTTCCCATAAAAAATGGTGCTCTTATAAGAATAGGTAACTCCTTTTACAGATTTGTCTTTCTTTTCATCGATCTGAACTTCGTATTTGTACATTTCCTCCCTAACACCATCTCGATAAAGACCATTTGCTGAACTGAAATACCCTCTCCAAATCCCGGTAATATTCTGGGAATGGGCGCATAAGGAAAACAATAAAATTGAGAATAGGGTAAAAATCAATCTCATGTTACAAATCTACAATGCCAACTTACTAAAGTATCGTTAAAGGTTTTGATTTTATAAATTGAGTAGGTTCTGAAGTCTGACCGCAATTTTGTACTTTTGCATCTCGAATTTAATAAAGATTTGATTTAAACTACATGATACAGATTCGTTTTCCAGATGGCGCAGTAAGAGAATACCAGGAAGGAAGTTCCTCGATGGATATCGCCAAATCAATTAGTGAAGGGCTAGCCAGAAAAGTATTGGCTGCGAAAGTAAATGGGCAGGTTTGGGACGCCACACGTGCAATTACGGAAGACGCCAGCTTACAATTAATTACATGGGATGATGCAGAGGGAAAAAATACTTTCTGGCATTCATCTGCTCACTTAATGGCAGAGGCAGTAGAAGCCTTATTTCCGGGTGTAAAATTTTGGGTAGGACCAGCATTAGACCGCGGTTTCTATTATGATATGGATTTAGGTGGCCGTCAGATGACTGATGAAGACCTGGTTCAAATAGAAAAGAAGATGAACGAATTGGCAAAACAGAACAATCCGTATATCCGTAAAGGGATCTCAAAAGCGGATGCCATTCAATATTTTGAAGAAAAAGGGGATGAATATAAGTTGGATTTGTTGCAAGGATTGAATGATGGAGATATTAGCTTTTACACACAGGGAGCTTTCACAGATCTTTGCCGCGGACCGCATATACCTGCCACTGGTTCTATTAAAGCCATTAAATTAACTAGTATTTCTGGAGCTTATTGGAAGGGAGATGAGAAGAATAAAATGTTGACACGTGTGTATGGTGTTACTTTCCCCAATAAACAAGAGTTAGATGCTTATTTATTGATGCTGGAAGAAGCTAAAAAAAGAGACCACCGTAAACTAGGTAAAGAGCTTAGTATTTATACCATGGATGATGATATCGGACAGGGCCTGGTTTTATGGATGCCCAATGGAACCATTATTATTGAAGAATTAGAAAAACTTGCCAAAGAAACCGAAGAAGCCGCAGATTATAAGCGGGTAGTAACGCCACATATCGCTAAAGAAAGTTTGTATATCACAAGTGGTCATTTGCCTTATTACCAAGATAGTATGTACCCACCTATGGAATTGGATGGTACTAAATATTATCTGAAGGCGATGAACTGTCCGCATCACCACAAGATTTTTTCAGCAGAACTTCGTAGCTATAAAGACTTGCCATTAAGATTGGCCGAATATGGTACCTGTTATCGTTATGAGCAAAGCGGAGAGTTATTTGGCTTAATGCGTGTGCGGTGCTTGCATATGAATGACGCGCATATTTATTGTTCAAAAGAAGATTTTGCACAGGAGTTTCGTGCGGTTAATGACATGTATTTAAAATATTTCAAAATTTTTGGGATTGATAAATATGTGATGCGACTTAGTTTACATGATCCAGCTAAGTTGGGTAAGAAATATATTGATGAGCCTGAATTATGGTTGGAAACCGAAGAGATGGTTCGCCAGGTGTTAATTGAATCAGGTACCCCATTTGTGGAAGTAGCTGATGAAGGTGCATTTTATGGTCCAAAAATTGATGTTCAAATTTGGAGTACAATTGGTCGAGAGTTTACCTTGGCTACCAATCAGGTTGATTTTGCGCAGGGTCGTAGATTTAAATTAGAGTTTACCAATAAAGACAATTCACCTGAAACCCCTCTGATAATTCATAGGGCACCACTTGGTACCCATGAACGTTTTATTGGGTTCTTATTAGAGCACTATGCTGGGAAATTCCCGGTATGGTTAGCTCCATTACAGGTGAAAATCTTACCAATTAGTGATAAGTTTATAGACTACGCCAAAGAGGTGAAATTTAAGTTACGTAAGGCTGGCGTTAGGGTGGAGATTGATGATAGGAGTGAAAAGATCGGTAAAAAAATCAGAGATACTGAATTAATGCGCGTTCCATATATGCTGGTAATAGGCGAGAAGGAAGTAGCAGAAAATATGTTATCGGTTAGAAGACAAGGGAAGGGAGATACAGGTAGTCAATCAGTAGATGCATTTATAGATTTGGTAGTGGATGAAATAGAAAATCGTAAATCAGTAGAATAGTCATCTTTATTGCTATCTTTACAATGAAATAAATTATTAAATAAACAAGTTTTAATGGCATTACCACCAAGAGGGGGAGGAAGATTTAACCCAAGGTTTAACAGGCAGCCTGAGCCTGAACATCGTATCAACGAAAGAATTAGAGCCTTACAGGTTCGTTTAGTAGGCGACAACGTTACTGTTGGAGTTGTTGCTACATCAGAAGCATTAAAAATTGCCCAAGAACAGGAATTAGACCTGGTGGAGATTTCTCCAACTGCAGATCCTCCTGTATGTAAAGTAATCGACTATAAAAAATTCCTTTACGAGAAGAAGAAGAAGGAAAAGGAAATGAAAGCCAATTCCAAGCAAAGCGAAGTGAAAGAAATTCGTTTTACTCCAGGAACCGATGAGCATGATTTTAATTTCAAGGCCAAACACGCTGAGAATTTCTTGAAAGATGGAAATAAAGTAAAAGCATATGTTCAATTTAAGGGACGTGCAATTATGTTTCAAGACCGTGGGCAGTTATTATTGCTAAAATTTGCAGAAAGGTTAGCTGAGGCAGGAACTTTAGAAAGTATGCCTAAATTAGAAGGTAAGCGGATGTTTGCCATTTTTACCCCAAAAACAGGAAAAAAGAAAGGATAAGGTATTTTAGTTTTAGGAAACAGCGATGAAATTCGCTGTTTTTTAGTTTAAGGCAGTGCAGTCAAAATTAAAAAGTAAAAATTTTTAAACATGCATATTATGCTGAAAATAAGCTATTTATGAACTAATTTGTCATTTTTTGCCTTATAATATTTTAAGAATTGGTAATAATATTAAGTGCATTTTTTTTTGAATTTTGACTTTTGAATGTTAACTTTTTCTCCCTACCTTTGCAATCCGAAATTTTCGGACTATTTCCCATATGGCTCAACAAGTTCCCGACCAGTGTCGAGACGCCAGCAGGGTGTAATCTTAATTGATTATTTAACATGCCAAAAGTAAAAACCAACAGTAGCGCAAAGAAGCGTTTTAAGTTGACTGGTACTGGAGAGATCACTTTCCAAAAAGCTTTCAAACGTCACATCTTGACTAAGAAGTCTAAAAAACGTAAAAGAGCTATGCGTCAAAAAGGTGTTGTAGACACTACAAACAAAGCATCAGTTCTTCGTTTATTACGTTTAAGAGGTTAGTCATCTGCCATTTCAGTTACCAATCATTTTTAAAATTCGGTCGTGGTAATCTTAACCAGGGCTTCTAAAACACTAAACTATGCCACGTTCAAAAAATGCAGTAGCATCTAGGGCTAGAAGAAAAAAGATTCTTGATCAAGCTAAAGGATTTTATGGTAAACGTAAAAACGTTTATACCGTAGCCAAAAATATCGTTGAAAAAGGTTTGACTTATAGTTATGTAGGTCGTAAATTAAAAAAGCGTGAATACCGTCAATTGTGGATTGCGCGTATTAATGCAGCTGTTAGAGAAGAGGGTATGACTTATAGCCAATTCATTAACAAGTTGAATATTAAAGGAATTGAATTGAATCGTAAGGTTCTTGCAGATTTAGCAATGAATGAGCCAGAGAGCTTTAAAGCATTGATAAATCAGGTAAAATAGTTCTCAATTTGAGTTCAGAAACCGGAAGTAAAAAGCTTCCGGTTTTTTTTGTGCAAACAAGCGAGTAAACTGTTACTTTTGCGGTGCAAAAAATTGTTTTGCTCACAGTATAATTTTAACTCGGATAATGAACAACACCTACACTTCGCTTGTGAACCAAACCTTCCATTTTCCACAGGAAGGATTTGATCAAAATGATGATGGGTATTTAGAGTTTAATGGTCTTGACCTGATCTCTCTGATTAATAAACACGGCACTCCCTTAAAGTTGACGTATTTACCTAAGATTGGGATGCAGATCAATAAGGCAAAAAGCTTGTTCGAAAAGGCTTTTAAGAAGCATAAATATGACGGACAGTATTTTTACTGTTACTGTACAAAAAGTTCACACTTCTCTTTTATAGTTGAGGAAGCTTTGAAGCATGGGATTCATTTGGAAACTTCATACGCATATGATATTGATATTATCAATCGACTTTATGAGCGTAGAAAGATCAACAAAGACGTTTATATTATTTGCAATGGGTACAAACAAAAAATGTACACTTCCAGGATCGCAAAGTTGATCAATAATGGGTTTAAAAATGTGATTCCCATTTTAGATAATAAAGAAGAATTATTGGCTTATAGAAAGTCGGTAAAGAAGCCTTTTCGTTTGGGTATCCGTGTAGCAGCTGAAGAAGAACCCAATTTTCCTTTTTATACCTCTCGTCTTGGCATTCGTGCAAAAGATATCCTGGAGTTTTATGTAGATGAGATTGAAGGCAATGAAGATAAATTTCAATTAAAAATGTTACACATCTTTTTAAATAAAGGTGTTAAAGATGATATCTATTACTGGTCTGAGCTAAATAAAATTATTAATCTATATTGCCAGTTAAAAAAAATCTGCCCTGAATTAGATTCAATCAATATTGGAGGTGGTTTTCCAATTAAACACTCACTTGGATTTGAATATGATTATCAATTCATGATCAATGAAATTGTAGGGAATATTAAGAAAGCTTGTAACAAGGCTAAAGTTCCGATGCCAAATATCTATACTGAATTTGGAAGCTTTACAGTTGGAGAAAGCATGGCACATATTTATAGTGTACTCGGACAAAAAATTCAAAACGATCGTGAGTGCTGGTACATGATCGACTCTTCTTTCATCACCACATTGCCAGATACCTGGGGAATTGGGGAAAAGTTCTTGATGCTGCCGATTAATAAATGGGATAACGAATATCATCGGGTGGTTTTAGGTGGTATTACTTGTGATAGTCATGACTATTATGATTCTGAAGAACATATTAATGAAGTGTTTCTGCCAAAATTAGAGTCGCCCAATAAAAAAGAAATTGAAGCAAATAAAGAACCGTTATATGTGGGGTTCTTTCATACAGGAGCATACCAAGATTCAATTAGTGGGTATGGGGGAATTAAACACTGTATGGTTCCATCACCTAAACACGTGGTTGTGGAATATGATAATAATGGTAAATTAATCGACTGGGTGTATGCGAAAGAACAAACATCAGCCAGTATGTTAAAGATCCTAGGTTACGTTAGATAAAATTCAATCTTACAATATTGAAATCCGTTCGTAAGAGTGGATTTTTTTTAATCCTGTAACTCAGACATACACTTTTTAAGGTCAGATAAATAATTGCCATACAGTTTCTTTAAATACCATTTGGTGAAATGGTACATACCATATGCACCTAAAATAATAAATACCAAAAAACTTAATAGGAAAATAGTAAACTGAGTGCCATTCAATTTTGAGCCAAATTGATAACCGCTATTATATGCATTTAAAGTTGCATCTGCGTGGCCATCATAATATCCCAAATACCCGGCAAAAACAAGGCAGATGGGTAAGAGTGCCATGGTGAATTGAAAGTATCTTTTTACAAATTCTTCTATCAGTTTGATATATGATTCAAGGTTTTTCTTGATGGATTGATCTGTGGTTTTTAATTGATTCGTGCGGAGTAATAAATAAATTAAAAAGAATAAAAATAAATACATCAGCACACTGAATACGCCAAAGTAAATTCTCATTGAGCGCATACTTGCATCAAATGCTGCATATACGAACCCGAAATTCAATAAGAATCCAATAACGATTTCGAACCACAAGCTCTTCTTTATCTTATCGATAAATGAACTGGTTTTATTTTTCATTATATGCTCAAAATCTGCATCAGACCGATTGATATGGTCTGTGGCAAGTTTCGTATTGAGCTCGGTTTTAAATTGATCTAAATCCATAACAGTATTTTAAGCTTGGTCCATATATTTTTGAGATTGCTCTTTCAGTTTCGTTTTGATCCGATTCATTTTTACTGCCACGTTATTGGCTGTAATTCCTATCATCTCTCCAATTTCCTGATAGGCATAATCTTCTAAATACAGCATCACAATTGCTTTATCAATTTTTGATAGTTCGCCAATTGCAGTATACATTGCTTTGAGTTGTGCTTCAATAGGGTCAGGGCCATCAAGGCTAACCATTTCGGGTAACTCGTCTGTGCTGTAAATAGAAGGACTTCTTTTTTCTTTCCTATAAAAAGTAATCGCGGTATTTAATGCAACCCTATAAAGCCAGGTTGAAAATTTAGAATCACCCCTGAAAGATTGAAATGCTTTCCAGGCTTGTAAGGTAATTTCTTGAAACAAGTCTTCGCGGTCTTTGTGCTGGTCCATATATAGATTGCACACTTTGTGAACGATGTTTTGGTGTGTCTTTAATAAGGAAACGAATTCTTGCTGGGCCATTACTCAGGGAAATTAATAATTTACTGGTTTTATAATATAACCTGCCTTTTTAAGTAAAGCAAGTACACCCGTTTTACCGCCAAGGTGTGCACCACCTACTGCTATAAAACTCGATTTGTCTTGCATAATATTTTTCAACTTAGAAATCCAGTTCTTATTTCTATTCACCAATAAGGCTTCTTCATTCATGCCATCTGTTCCTTGTTTCTGAACGTAATCGTATAGCAATTCGGCATCGTTTTTCTTGTAAACCGCAATCATTTCGTTCATCATATTTTTGGTACTATCAAAATTGAAAACCATTTTTTGTAAAGAAGTAATTTGTGAATCGAGTGGTTGAGCATCAATAGCATTCATTTGTTCATCTATTGTTTCTAGTCCAAATACTTCTTTCCCATTTTTTTTGGCAATTTGCATCAGCTCCGTTTCTGGTTGAACAAAATTTACACAAGGAATGGTTTTCAGCGTTAATAAGCTTAAATAAAAAAATGGTTTGTAATTGTTTAATTGATATGCAGAGAATCCTGTGATTTTTTTGAAAGCCTCATCGAATCTTTTGAAACTATTACTATCCATCATAGATTCAATAGTTTTATCCTTCATCATAATTTTTTGCATCATGCTAGATTGCAAATTAGGATCGTCCATATCTAATTCTCCATAGAATTGATCAGTTAAAAGAATTTTTTCTGCAAGGGTTGGGCTAATTATAAATTGATCCTTACACATTATATGGAAAGTGCCAAATATATAGGATGATTTGGTTAGGCCGTTACCACTTACTTCAAAAAGAAGAGATCCTTTTGTATCTGTTTGACTTTGTACAAAAGAAAACAGTAAAATTGAAACTAAAAGCAAAGAGAATCTCTTCATAATACTATTTTGTATTAGATTAGTAGATGACTTCTTAAATATATTACATAGTTGCAAAAAAATACCCCCATGTAAAAACATAGGGGTAACCAAAACCAACTAACTATCTTTTATAAAATAGTAATTTCTTTTGGAGCCTGCGTTGTTTGCTCTTTTTTAGGCAAAAACAACTTTAAAATACCATTTTCATATTTTGCCTGGATCGCATCTGATTTAATTTTTTCATCCAAACTAAAGCTGCGTTTGAAACTATTTAAAGTAAATTCTTTGCGAATGGTCTTATAGTCTTTATTTTCCTCAACCTCTTTCTTCTCGAAACTGATGGTTAATAAGTCCTTCTCAATATTTACTTTGAAATATTCTTTATTGCGCCCGGCAGCAATTAACTCAAGATGAAAACCATCGGCTGTTTCATGAATATTTACCATGGGATTTCCAACTTGATTGGAATAATCTCTTCCCCAATTTGCTGGGAAACTGTTGAATAACTCATCAAAAAGATGATTTACCTGAGTGGGTTGTTTTACGAATGTCATGTTATTAGATTTTTTTGTTTTAAATTTCAAATAGCCTCTCAAAGTTTATACCACCCAAAAAATAGCCCTTTTTTACTGTCAGCTTTACTGTAAAATTATTTTATAGCGTCAATACGTCATCTTACTAAATTTATTATGCCATAATGACTTAAAATTTAAGAGATTGATGTTTCTACATTTGTCTTAATTTTGCTTTTCAATTAATTAAAACAATCGATATGTATCCAGCAGAAATAGTTTTACCAATGAAAGCTGAATTGGTAGATGGGGGATTTGATGAATTATTAACTTCATCAGAAGTAGACAGTACTTTGAAAATGGAAGGTACCACATTAGTAGTTATTAATTCTGTATGTGGCTGTGCAGCAGGCACTTGTAGGCCAGGTGTGTTAATGGCTGTAGCAAATGCAACCGTACGTCCGGATAGATTAACTACTAGTTTTGCAGGATTTGATGTGGAAGCAGTGAATCAGGTTCGTAAGCATTTACTACCTTATCCTCCTTCTTCTCCAGCAATAGCCCTCTTTAAAAATGGTGAATTAGTGAGTATTGTGGAAAGGCATCAGATCGAGGGTCGTCCGGCCCAAGTTATCGCCCAACATCTAATTTCTGTTTTTGATGAATATTGTAACTAAGATTTAGTATTTTCGCAACAGATGGGTTAGTAAGTATGGGCCTCACGCAAGTGGGGCCTTACTATTTTGAAGGGGTTACTTCCTACTATTTTTCAATATTTCTGACTAACATTGTACCCCATAGTCTAAGATTGTATTAACGAAAACTACAACACATTCATGTATCCCAACCTCTATTACGCTTTTAAAGATTTGTTTGGAATTGAGCTGTCTGGTTTAAAACTTATCAATACTTTCGGATTTTTTGTAGCCCTTTGTTTTATCATTAGTGCATGGGTGTTAACACTCGAATTGAAACGAAAACAGCAGCAGGGTTTATTAAATTTTACGGAAGAAAAAATAGTGATTGGTGCTTCAGCATCTTTTTCAGATTTATTGATAAATTTTTTATTAGGCTTCGTTTTTGGTTATAAAATCATAGGCGCATTTACAATCGCAGATGCATTAAACGATCCGCAAGCTTTTATACTTTCTTCTCGGGGAAATTTATGGGTAGGTCTGTTGATCGGATTGTTTTTTGCTGGATTAAAATGGTACGAAAAAAATAAGCAAAAATTAGCTAATCCAGAAGAAAGAATGGTCAGGATTTGGCCCCAAGATCGGGTGAGTGATATTCTAATTTACGCAGCTGGATTTGGCTTTTTAGGTGCTAAAATTTTTCATAACCTGGAAAATTGGGGAGATTTTATCAAAGATCCAATTGGTTCATTGATTTCTTTCAGTGGGTTAACTTTTTATGGTGGCTTGATCTGTGCTGGTGCCGCTATAATGCTATATGCTCGTAAAATTAAATTGCCCATAGTTCATCTTGTAGATTCTTTTGCACCTGTACTAATGCTTGGATACGCCATTGGTAGAATTGGCTGCCAGGTAAGCGGGGATGGCGATTGGGGTATCGTTAATAACACAAGAAAACCCTTAAGTTGGATGCCAGATTGGCTATGGTCTTACCAATACCCGCATAATGTAATTGGCGAAGGAGCACCTATTCCTGGTTGTTCAGGTCCCTATTGTAACCAATTAATACAATCAGTTTATCCTACTGCTTTATATGAAGTGATCATGTGTTTTGTTGTATTCTTCATCTTATGGTCGCTTCGCAAAAAAATTAAAATTTCTGGTCGGTTATTTGGGATCTACTTACTGTTTAATGGTATTGAGCGATTTGCTATAGAAAGTATTAGAGTAAATACGCATTACGAATCACTTCCATTTAAACCAACCCAAGCTCAGATTATTTCCGTTATTATGTTTATTGCAGGAATAGTGATTGTTTCTCAATCAAAAAAATGGAGTGAAAAAAATAAATTACCGCATTCTGCTTGTTGATCATTTGAGCAATTCAACGATCTGTTTCGCAAAATGCATTTATCTTTGTTAAAACAAATTTTATGCCTTCATTTGATATTTCTTCAAAGGTCGATTTACAAACTTTGGATAATGCCATTAATACTGTAAATAAAGAAATCAGTACCCGTTTTGATTTTAAAAATTCTCCTGTTAAAATCGATTTGAATAAAAAAGACTATGTCATACACTTGGAAGTGGAAAGTGATATGAAGATGAAACAAGTGATTGATGTGATTATTAGTAGAGCTATGAAACAAGGTATTGAAGCCAGTGCCTTTAATTTTGAAAAAGATGCATATCCAAGTGGCAAAGTTGTGAAGAAGGAAGTACCTGTTCAAAATGGATTGAAACAAGACGATAGTAAAAAAGTTGTAAAATTAATTAAGGATAGTGGTTTAAAGGTACAAGTAGCTATCATGGACGATATTGTACGTGTAACAGGTAAAAAAATCGATGATTTACAAGATGTTATAGCACTTTGTAGAAATTCTAGTTTAGGATTGCCGTTGCAGTTCATCAATATGAAAAGCTAGTGACAAGCTTTTTTAATGGGTAAATTGAACTTTCATTTGGTTTAAAACCTTGTTTTTATTACTTTTGCCATCCTAAAAAATAACAATACGGCAAAATCCGTATTACCTAAATCAAATATTATGAAGCAAGGTATCCATCCAGAAAGTTATCGTTTCGTTGTTTTCAAAGACATGAGTAACGGTGATTCATTTTTAAGTAAATCAACAGCAAACACAAAAGAAACCATTTTATGGGAAGATGGTAAAGAATATCCATTGATCAAATTGGAGATTTCAAATACGTCTCACCCGTTTTATACTGGTAAAAATATGTTGGTTGATACAGCAGGTCGTATCGATAAGTTCAAAAAGCGTTACGCGAAAAAAGACTAATCTTTTTGACAAAATATTCAAAATCCCGTTCAGTACTTTTCTGGACGGGATTTTTATTGCAATCACTCTAGTAACTTTACTAAATAAAAGAAAAGTGTATGAAGCTTGATATTTTAGCAATTGGGGTTCATCCAGATGATATAGAATTAGGTTGTGCAGGCACATTGTTGTCGGCTATAGCAGAGGGCAAAAAAGTAGGCATTGTAGATCTTACCCGAGGAGAATTAGGGACACGCGGAACTGCAGAAACAAGGAAATCAGAAGCCCAAAATGCTGCTAGTATTTTGGGAATAAAAATTAGAGAAAACCTTGGAATGGCAGATGGCTTTTTTCAAAATGATGAACATCACCAGCGAATATTGATACAAGCAATCAGGAAGTTTCAACCGACCATTATATTAGCGAATGCATTGGAAGATCGGCATCCAGATCATGGAAGAAGTTCAAAAATGGTTTCTGATGCTGCATTTCTATCAGGGTTAAGAAAAATTGTTACAAAATTAGATGGTGTTGAACAGCAGGAATGGCGTCCAACCTATGTTTTCCATTATATACAAGATCGTTTTTTACAACCTAGTTTCGTAGTAGACATTTCAAAGTATATGGATAAGAAATTGGAATCTGTTTTGGCATATACTACACAGTTCTATAATCCAGATCTTAATGAACCTCAAACATATATTTCTTCTCCACAATTTTTAGAAACGGTAAAAGCGAGAGCTATGATGTTGGGCAAGAGAATAGGTGTTGAATATGCAGAGGGATACATTTCAGAAAAAATGATAGGTATAAGTAGTTTCGATAGCTTGATACAAAGAACAACATAATAAAATTTAAATTTTAAAAGCATTGATTATGTCGGTAGTTTCAGTTGGTCTTGTTCAAATGACCTGTTCTGCATCTAGAGAAGAAAATATTGCAAAAGCCATTTCTAAAATTAGAGAGGCAGCTGCAAAAGGGGCAAAAATCGTTTGCCTGCAGGAATTGTTTACTTCCCTATATTTCTGTGATGTAGAAGACTATGAGAATTTTCTTTTGGCAGAAGCAATTCCTGGCCCATCAACCGAATCTTTAAGTTCAGTGGCAGCAGAATTAGGCGTGGTAATTATTGCATCATTATTTGAGAAACGCACTAAGGGGATCTATCATAATACAACGGCTGTTTTAGATGCCGATGGAAACTATTTAGGAAAATATCGAAAGATGCATATTCCTGACGATCCTGCTTTCTATGAAAAATTTTATTTTACTCCGGGCGACCTTGGCTATAAAGTTTTTAAAACTAAATTTGCTACAGTTGGGATTTTAATTTGCTGGGATCAATGGTATCCCGAAGCATCCAGAATTACCGCTCTAATGGGTGCAGAAATACTATTTTATCCTACAGCTATCGGTTGGTCTACCCAACAAGATGATGCCACCAATATTGAACAATACAATGCATGGCAAACCATTCAAAGAAGTCATGCTGTTGCAAATGGAGTTCATGTAGTTAGTGTAAACAGGGTAGGATTGGAGCAGGATGGCGCTATGAAATTCTGGGGTGGTTCTTTTATAAGCAATCCATTTGGTACTCTACTTTATAAAGCCTCACATGAAGCGGAAGAAGTTGCCGTGTTAGATCTTGATCTAAAACTTACAGACTATTTTCGTACCCATTGGCCGTTTTTGCGTGATAGAAGAATAGATTCTTACCAGCCAATTACTAAAAGGTTTATCGACGAAGACTAGGGGCATAAACACTAATATCTTTACTTAATTTTTATTCAAAGATCTTTCCATGTTAACACCAGATGCGCTTGGTTATAAATTTCCTGCAGAATTTGCCGAACATGAAGCTACATGGCTTTCATGGCCACATAAAGAAGTAAGTTGGCCAGGTAAAATTGATTCGATTTTTCCTAACTATGCTTTGTTTATTAAATATTTAGCTCTTGGAGAAAAAGTAAGGATCAATGTTACCAATGAAGCAATGAAGAGTTTTGCATTAACACATTTAGAAAAAGTGGGTGCAAATCTGGAACGAATTGAATTCTTTTTACATCCTACTAACGATGCCTGGTGTAGAGATCATGGTCCTGCATTTTTAATCAATCCGGAGGCTGATATAAAAAAAGTGATTGTAGATTGGAACTATAATGCATGGGGTAATAAATATCCCCCCTATAATTTAGACGATGTTATTCCCACATTAATTGGAAAACATTTTAATATCCCAGTATATCATCCAGGAATTGTAATGGAAGGTGGCTCTGTTGAATTCAATGGAAATGGCACATTGTTAACTTCAAGTTGTTGCTTATTAAACGAAAATCGAAATCCACATTTGAATCAGAAAGAAATAGAGAACTATTTATTTAATTATTACGGAGTTGATCAGATTTTATGGGTAGCAGATGGGATTATTGGAGACGATACGGATGGACATATTGATGATACCGTTAGATTCGTGAATTCGGATACGGTAATTACTGTTGTAGAAACAAATAAGCAAGATGAAAATTATGAACTTCTTCAAACCAATTTGAAACAGTTAAAAGTCATGCGCTTATTGAATGATAAGCAATTAAATATTGTGGAACTCCCTATGCCTGATGCTGTGATTTATGAAGACCAACGACTACCTGCATCTTACGCAAATTTTTACATTAGCAATAAACACGTGATAGTACCCATATTTCAATCCAAAAAAGATGATTTGGCACTTCAAATAATTGCGGATTGTTTTCCAAATAGAGAAACGGTAGGGATTGATTCTACTGATATTATATGGGGACTTGGTAGTTTCCATTGTTTAAGTCAGCAGGAACCGAAAGTGTAGTGAAAAGTGAAGAGTGAAGAGTGAAGAGTGAAGAGTG